>JAAXVP010000378.1 GCA_013335435.1 Thiobacillus sp.
CCAGATCTTGCGCAGCGGGGTGAGAGAGGTGCGCCGGTCGAGGACCTGAAAGCCGTCGGCTTCGATCTCGTCGAGCAGGGTGCGGTAGATGGCGGCCATGATCAGGCCGGGGCGCTGGGCCTTGCGGTCTTCGGCGGGGAGCTGGGCAAAGGCCTGGTCGTAGAGCTGACGGGCGCGTGTGGCCTGGAAGGCCATCAGCTGACGGAAGTTGTCGTCGTAGCGGGCTTCGAGGATTTGCTTGGCCGGCACGTTGAAGCGCTGCATCTCGTCGATGGGCAGGTAGATGCGGCCCCGCCGGGCGTCCTCGCCCACGTCGCGGATGATGTTGGTGAGCTGGAAGGCGAGGCCCAGGTCGTGGGCGTACTTGAGGGTCTGGCGGTTCTGGTAGCCGAAGATTTCGGCCGACAGCAGGCCGACCACGCTGGCGACGCGGTAGCAGTACAGATTGAGCGCCTTCCAGTCGAGGTAGCGGGTCTGCATCAGGTCCATCTGCATGCCGTCGATGATTTCGAGCAGTTGCTCGCGGGGCAGGTTGAAGCGCCCGCTGATGTCCTTCAGGGCCTGGCCGACGGGGTGTTGCGGCTCGCCGTCAAAGACCTGCTTGACCTGATTGCGCCACCAGTCGAGCTTGGTCTGGGCGATCTGCACGTCGTGGCATTCATCGACCACGTCGTCCACTTCACGGCAGAAGGCGTACAGGGCGGTGATCGCCTGGCGCCGCTCGGGGGGCAGGAACATGAAGCTGTAGTAGAAGCTGGAGCCGCTGCTGGCGGCTTTCTCCTGGCAATAGGCGTGCGGATCGGTCATGGGGGCTTACCGGATGGTGGCGCGCCAGGCGAGGCGCAGCCAGTCTGTCTTGCCGAGGGTCGGACGGTGCCGGAATACGTCGTAGCCGTTCGCCTCGATCTTGTCGAGTATGGCGAGCCCGCCTTGCACCATCAGGCGCAATTCCCAGCCGATACGGCCGGGCAGGCGGCGGGCGAGGGGGGCGCCGTGGCGCATCATGCTGCGGGCCCGCTGGACCTGGAAGTCCATCAGTGCCGAGAATTCATGGCTGACCACGCCGGCATTGATGTCGGCCTCGGTCACGCCGAAGCGCTGCATGTCGGCGAGGGGCAGGTAAATGCGTTGCTTTTGCCAGTCGATGGCGACGTCCTGCCAGAAGTTGATGAGCTGCAAGCTGGTGCAGATCTGGTCGGACATGATCAGGTTGTCCGGCGTTTCGGCCCGGTACAGACACAGCAGCAGGCGGCCCACCGGGTTGGCGGAGCGGCGGCAGTAGTCGGTCAACTCGGCGAAGTCGGTGTAGCGCGTCTTGCCCACATCCTGGCTGAAGGCGTCCAGCAGGTCGCGGAAGAGACCGATGGGCAGCTTGAACTGGTGGATGTTGCGGGCGAGGCGCTCGAAGATCGGGGCGAGGCCCGGATCGTCGAAGGGGCGATTCTGCTCGATGGCGTGCAGGGCGCGGCGGTAGTCGTTGAGCTGGGCGAGTCGCATCACCGGCAGGGCATCGCCCTCATCGGCAATGTCGTCGGCGCTGCGCGCAAAGGCGTAGATGGCCTCCACCGGCTCGCGCAGGCGCGCGGGCAGCAGGAAGGAGGCGACCGGGAAGTTTTCGTAGTGGTCAACGGGCATGGGCGCGCGGAGTATACCCTGCGCACGCGACGGAACCGACCGGCCTTGGACCCCTCAGACTCATCATGCTCGAAATCGAAAACATCTCCCGTCATTTCAACGCTCGTCCGGTGTTGCAGGACGTGTCCCTGCGCCTGGCGCCGGGTGACTACGTGGCCATCGTCGGCGAGTCCGGCGTCGGCAAATCGACACTGCTCAACCTCATCGCCGGGCTGGATCGACCAGATGGCGGGCGGCTGGTGCTGGACGGCAGCGACTATTCGACGCTCGACGAAGATGCGCTGACCCATTTGCGCCGCGACAAGCTGGGCTTCGTTTTTCAGGCCTTTCATGTGCTGCCCCATCTCACCGTGCGCCAGAACGTGGCTCTGCCCCTGTGGCTGCAGGGTGTCGATGGCCTGGCCGCCGACGGCCCGGCGCAGCAACTGCTCGATGCCGTCGGCCTGGGCGAGCGGGCCGGCAGCTGGCCGCGGGAGCTTTCTGGCGGCGAGATGCAGCGGGTGGCGATTGCCCGGGCGCTGGTCCATCGGCCGCGTCTGGTGCTGGCCGACGAACCTACCGGAAATCTCGACCCGGCCAACGGGGCGAAGGTGCTGGCCTTGCTCGGCGAGCGCATCCGCGAGGCCGGGGCCATCGGCATCCTGGTGACCCATTCGCTGGAGGCGGCTGCGACTGCGGCGACACCGGTTTGGAGGACAGCCTTTGCCACCTGCAAATCTTCCACACCTTCGGCCATGGTTTCCATGCCTTCGATTTCGGCGACTGCGCCGACGAACTCGGGGCGATCCACCCGGAGGCGCGGGAGGTCCCGGCTGCGGTCGACGACGTCGCCTTCCTTCGGAGCCTCGCCGCGGCGGTCCTGGAGGGGCCACGTCATCCGGCGCTGCTGAAGCCGTTTCCCGACGGCTGGAAGCTGCGGGCCGCCTTCCGCCTTGCCGACGGCCTCGCCGTCCTCGACCTCGCCCCTCCCGCCCCGCCGACTCCGTCCCCGACCCCCGAGCCTTCGCCCGCCGAAGCGCCGGGGAAGAAAGGCGCGAAGAAACCGGAGCCCACGCCCACGCCCACACCGCCGCCGCCTGTTGCGATCGCCGAACCGCCGAAGCGCTGGGAGACCGGCTCCTCCGAAGAGGTCGGCGCCGCGCAGTCGCTCGTCCTCACCGTCACGAAGAACCTCCCTGCCGTCTCCCGGGTCATCCTCCTCGTCGGAGGCGAGCCGGTGGAGACGCTCGCGGGCCACGTCGACCTGACCCACCCGCTCCTTCCCGACGTCTCCCGCGCCGCCGACGAGGCGCCGCTCGTGGCGCCGATGCCGGAGTCGGTGCCGCCCGCCTCGCCGGACTCTTCCGCGCCGGCCCCGGCTGCGCCCTCGACGTCCCCACCC
>JAAXVP010000379.1 GCA_013335435.1 Thiobacillus sp.
GTGGGGGTGTTCACCCAGAACCGCTTCTGCGCCGCCCCGGTGACGGTGTGCAAGGAACACCTGCACGGCGACGACGGCATCCGCGCCCTGGTGGTGAACACCGGCAACGCCAACGCCGGCACCGGCGCGGACGGCTTGCGCCGGGCGCGCGAGACCTGCGCCGCCCTGGCCGACAAGCTGGGCTTCCAGGCGCAGCAGATCCTGCCCTTCTCCACCGGCGTGATCCTGGAGCCGCTGCCCCACGACAAGATCGCCGCCGTCCTGCCCGACGCCATCGCCGACCTCAAGCCGGCCAACTGGGCCGACGCCGCCCAGGCCATCATGACCACCGACATCGTCGCCAAGGCGGCTTCGCGCAAGGTCGCCCTGAACGGCCAGGACTTCGCGGTCACCGGCATCGCCAAGGGCTCCGGCATGATCCATCCCAACATGGCGACCATGCTGTCCTTCGTCGCCACCGACGCGCCGGTGTCCTGCGAGGCGCTCGAAGCCATCTTGAGATACGCGGTGAACAAGTCGTTCAACTGCATCACGGTCGACGGCGACACCTCCACCAACGATTCCTGCATCCTGATCGCCACCGGGGCGACCTCCGCGCCGGTGATCATGGACGACGGCGATCCCCGCTTCAACACGCTGCGCGACGCCGTCACCGAACTGATGATCCAGCTCGCCCAGGCCATCGTCCGGGACGGCGAGGGCGCCACCAAGTTCATGGAGATCCGGGTCGAAGGGGGCCGCGACGAGGCCGAGTGCAAGCAGATCGCCTACGCCATCGCCAAATCGCCCCTGGTCAAGACCGCCTTCTTCGCCTCCGACCCCAACCTGGGCCGCATCCTGGCGGCGGTGGGCTATGCCGGCGTGACCGACCTGGACGTCGACAAGGTGAAGCTCTGGCTGGGCAACGTCCTGGTGGCCGAGAACGGCGGTCGTTCGCCGGACTACCGGGAGGCGGAAGGCGCCCGCGTCATGGCCGCGCCGGAGATCAACGTGCGCCTGCACCTGGGCCGCGGCGACGCCCTGGCCACGGTGTGGACCTGCGACTTCTCCTACGACTACGTCAAGATCAACGCGGAATACCGCACTTGACCTGCACCCCTCACCTCGACCCTCTCCCCCAAGGGGCGAGGGAGAAAAGCCCCTCCCCCCTCCGAGGGGGAGGGGTGGGGGAGAGGGGGTGGAAGAACCCATGAACGAAGACGACATCTCCTACCAGGTCAGTCCCGAGCTGGCCATCCTGCTCTCGCGCGCCAACGAGGTGCTGGCGCGCATCGAGCCCTGGCTGCCGCCGGCGCCGCCGCGCATCGACTGGCAGGCCACCCTGGCCTGCCGCTGGCGGCGGGGGCCGGTACAGGGCTGGCTGCAGCCGGTCGGCCAACTCAACTGTCCGCCCTGGGGCGCGCTGAAGGGCATCGACGAGCAGAAGAAGGCGGCCGAGCGCAACCTGCGCCAGTTCGTCGCCGGCCTGCCGGCCAACCATGTCCTGCTCACCGGCAGCCGCGGTTGCGGCAAGTCGTCGCTGATCAAGGCCCTGCTGCCGCGCCTGGCCAAGAAGGGCTTGCGCATGATCGAGGTCGACAAGGACGACCTCGTCCACCTGCCCGACATCGTCGCCCGCATCGCCGACCAGCCTTTCCGCTTCGTGATCTTTACCGACGACCTTTCCTTCGAACCCAATGAGACCGCCTACAAGCCGCTCAAGGCGGCCCTGGACGGTTCCCTGGCCGGCCTGGCGGCGAACGTCCTGATCTGCGCCACCTCGAACCGGCGCCACCTGATGCCCGAGTTCATGGCCGAGAACCTGGCGACCGGCTACGTCGGCAACGAGGTGCGGCCCGGCGAGAGCATCGAGGAAAAGGTTTCCCTGTCCGACCGTTTCGGCCTCTGGTTGTCGTTCTACCCCTTCGACCAGGACCAGTACCTGGCCATCGCCCAGGCCTGGGTGGCGGAACTGGGCGGCGCCTGGGCCGAGCCGGCCCGCCTGGAGGCCCTGCAATGGGCGACCCAGCGCGGCGGCCGCTCGGGACGCATCGCGCGCCAGTTCGCGGCCGACTGGGTGGGCCGGCAGGGGTTGAAGCGATGAGCCGCGTTGAAGTCGCCGCCGCCGTGATCGAGCGCCCGGATGGCACCTTCCTGATGGCCAGCCGGCCGGAGGGCAAGGTCTACGCCGGCTGGTGGGAGTTTCCGGGCGGCAAGGTCGAGGCGGGCGAGACCGCCCGCCATGCCCTGGACCGGGAGTTGCACGAAGAACTCGGCATCACGGTGCGGACCGCCTATCCCTGGCTCAACCGCGCCTTCGACTATGAACATGCCCGCGTCATGCTGCGCTTTTTCCGGGTCACCGCGTGGGACGGCGTGCCGCATCCGCACGAGGGCCAGGGCGGCCTGGAATAGGGAGGGACGACGCGTCATGGGCTGACCCTGTCGGCGGACCGACGGTGCGAAGGAGGGAGGCGCCCGGGGAAAACGCCCCGGCCGCGCGGGCGAGGCCCGTGGGCTGCGGGGGGTGGAGGCACCGTTCGCACAGGAAGGCCGAGCCATGCAATTTTCACGCCATCTGCCGCTCATGCCGATGGCGACGCCACAAGCGCATCCCTGAGCCCCGGTGGGCGCCACGCCTGGGCGCAAAGCCGCGCGGGGTGTGCGGGAGTCAACACCCTCGCTACTTTCGCCACTCCACCTTCAAGCCGACGTCCGGCAGCGCCCGATCGGGCGCGAAGCCCGCCGTCACCCGGAGGGCGGAGCAGCCGTCGTCGTAGCCGACGTAGGCGCTGGCGCCCGAGGGCTCGATCGCCTCCAGGTCGACCGAGCTGCCCACGCCGCTGATGAAGCGCCCGACGTGCAGGTCGAGGTTCGCCCACGCGAGCGCGCTCCAGTCCGTGCGCAGCGCGCCGAGCCCGCCGCCGAGCACACCCGTCCACTTCAGGCCGCCGGACTGGAGGTCGTCCGTCGCGTGGGCCCAGAGCGAGAACCTCGACCATCGCACGTCCACCGTGCCTTCGGGCGAGAGCCC
>JAAXVP010000095.1 GCA_013335435.1 Thiobacillus sp.
CCGGGAGAGGGGTAGGGGTGAGGGGGCAACCTGACAGATCCGGAGACGTGCTATGACCCAGCGCACCCTCATCTACGGCTTTGGCTACGGCCGCTCGCATCGCTCGCTTAACCTGCCTGGCGGCAGGTTAGCCTGCGCCGAAGCCTCCATTGTGAACGTGGCCCAAGGTGAACGTGGAGGTTGTGCATGAGCCAGCGCTCTCTCATCTACGGCTTTCACGCCGTCCTCTCCCGCCTGCGCCACCACCCTGACAGCCTCCAGGTCATCTACCTGGACGAGGCCCGGCGCGACAAGCGCGCCCAGGAGGTGCGCCGCCTGGCCGAGGCAAAGAAGATCAAGCTGGTGGCCAGCGAGGCCAGCCGCCTGGAGGAGATGGCCCACGGCAAGTCCCAGGGCATCGTCGCCTTCGCCGAGCCGATCAAGCTGGCGCGCACCCTGGACGAAGTCCTCGAAGACCTGACCGAGCCGGCGCTGTTGCTCATCCTGGACGGCGTCACCGATCCCCATAACCTGGGCGCCTGCCTGCGCAGCGCCGATGCCTTCGGCGCCCACGCCGTGATCGTGCCCAAGGACCGTGCCGCCAGTTTGAACGCCACCGCCATGAAGGCGGCCAGCGGCGCCGCCGATTCGGTGCCGTTCATCCCGGTGACCAACCTGGCACGCACCCTGCGCGAGTTGAAGGAACGCGGCATCCTGATCGTCGGCACCGACCTGGAGGGCAGCCTGCCGGTCGCCGATGCCGATTTCTCCGGTCCTGCCGCCCTGATCCTGGGTGCCGAGGGCACCGGTATGCGCCGGCTGACCCGCGAGCATTGCGACGTCCTGGTGCGCATCCCGATGTACGGCCAGGTCGAGAGCCTGAACGTCTCGGTCTCGGCCGGCGTCTGCCTGTACGAGGCGCGTCGCCAGCGCGCCGGCCTGGAAGCATGAGCAAGGCGGACCTCGACAAGGCCTGGGCGTTGATCAACGAGGCCGAACTGCTGCACGGCCGCCTGGAGATCGAAAGCGTGCTCGACCGCCTGGGCGAGCAGATCGGCAACCGCCTGGCCGACAGTTTCCCGGTCGCCCTGTGCGTGATGGGCGGCGCGGTGGTGTTCGCCGGCCAGTTGTTGCCGCGCCTGGCCTTTCCGCTGCAATTCGATTACCTGCACGCCACCCGCTACCGCGATGGCATCCGTGGCGGCGAGATCGAGTGGTGCGCCCTGCCGCGCGCCGAGGTCGCCGGTCGGGTGGTCCTGCTGCTCGACGACATCCTCGACGAGGGCCACACCCTGGCTGCCGCCAAGGCCAAGTTGCTGGAGATGGGCGCGGCGCGGGTCGAGGTGGCCGTGCTGGCCGAAAAGGATCTCGGCAAGCCGAAACCGATCCGGGCCGATTATGTCGGCCTGACCCTGCCCAACCGCTACGTGTTCGGCATGGGCATGGACGCCTACGGGCTCTGGCGCAACCTGCCCGCGATTTATGCCCTGAAGGAGAACTGATGCTCGCAATCATAGGCGGCAGCGGCCTGACCCAATTGCCGGGGCTGCATATCGAGCGCCGCGAGGTCGTGCGTACCCCCTACGGCATGCCGTCCGGCGCCCTGACCTACGGTCACCTGGACGGTCAAGCCATCGTCTTCCTGGCCCGGCACGGCTATGGCCATACCGTGCCGCCGCATCTGGTCAATTACCGCGCCAACCTGTGGGCGCTGCATGCCCAGAAGGTGACCCACGTGGTGTCGGTGGCCACCGTGGGCGGCATCCATCCCGACCTGTGTCCGGGCCGCTTGGCGGTGCCCGACCAGATCGTCGACTACACCCATTCGCGCGAGACCACCTTCGCCGAATATGGCAATGGCGGCCAGGTCACCCACCTGGACTTCACCTGGCCCTATTGCGCCGAGATGCGCGAACGCTGCATGGCGGCGCTGGCCGATTGCTGCGAGGATTTCCTGCCCGGCGGCGTCTACGGTTGTGTCCAGGGCCCGCGCCTGGAAACCAAGGCGGAAATCGAGCGCATGGCCCGGGACGGCTGCGATATGGTCGGCATGACCGGCATGCCGGAGGCCTATCTGGCCCGTGAACTGGGTATCTGCTACGCCGCCATCGCCGCCTCGGTGAACTGGGCGGCGGGCCGGGGCGACAGCGCCACGGCCATATCGGGCGATGCCATCGAACAGAACATGGCCCAGGTCATGGCGCGGGTGCGCCAGGCGCTGACTCGCCTGGCCGGTATGAACTACCGCTAGGGATATTCCGGGTTTCGTCGTTCCCGCGCAGGCGGGAAAACCCGATTGAATCAAGGTGCTGGATGCCCGCCTGCGCGGGCATGACGACTCTTAAGCGTTTCCCCGTGTATCAGGCGAAGCCGGAAAAGCCGGTGTAGTCGTTGGCCGATTCGTCCATCGCGGTGCCCAGCACGTCCTGGCCGTTGAAGCTGAACTGGACGTGGTACGGGTCCAGGGTGCCGTTGCCGGTCTCGTTCTGGGTCAGGCGGAAGACCACCGTGGCCATCTGGTAGGTATCGTCGTAGAAGACGAACTCGGGTTTCTCCGGCAGGGTGATCTCGCTGGTCGGCGCCGTCATGCCGAAGTTGTAGGTGTCGGCCAGGCCGCCATAGGCGCGGCTGATGCTCCAGTTGGCGACATCCTGGATCGAGCTGCGCTCCATGGGCTTGTCGAAGGAGAAGGTGAGGGCGAACAGAGACGAGGCACCTGGCGCCGTTAGCGACGAGTCCAGGCTGGCCAATTGGGTGCCGGGGCCCTTGCCGGTCGGGAAGGCATTGAACATGCCGGCCTTGGTGGCCTGGGTCATCTGGGCCGGCGCCTTCTCGTAGATGTACTGGTCCAGGTTGCCGGCAAGGTCGGACTCGTTTTCCTGCAAGGTGGTGACGATCTCGCGCGCCTCGTCGATCTTGCCGTTGTCGGCCAGGACGTAGCCCATCTCGGAATAGGCGTTCCAGTAGTCGCGCTGCAGGTCGATGGCGTGCTGAAAGGACTTGAGCGCCTCTTCCTCGCGGCCCTGCTTGGCCAGCGCCTGGCCCATGGCGACGTCGGCCTCGGGTTCGCGCGGGGTCAGCTGCTTGACCCGGGTGAACTGTTTCTCGGCGTCTTCATAGCGCCCGACCGCCATGTAGCCCTGGCCCAGGGAATACAGGTTGGCGGCGGACGGGTCGAGCTTGGCGGCCTTCTCATATTCGGTCACCGCCTCGGGGTAGCGTTCCTGGGCGTAGAACTGGTTGGCCAGGGCCAGGCGCACGGTGGGCTGGGCCGGGTCCATGCGCAGCGATTCCTTGTAGGCCTTGATGGCCTTGTCGCCCTCACCCTGGGCGGCGTAGGAGCGGGCCATGTACTCGTAGGCGTTCTTGGCGATGTCGGATTGCGTGTACAGGCTCGCGGCACGTCGGAAGGAGACGATGGCGGCGTCGTAGTTCTTCGCGACATAGGCCTCCAGGCCGCTGTTCAGGGCGCGCATGGCCAGCGTCTGCGACTGAGCCGTCGTGCTGAGCGAGGCTGCGAACAGGGTGGAGGCGTCGACGTCGAAGATGCTCACGGGCGATTTTCCTGACGATTCATGCCTTTATGCTAGCAGGCCGAAGGCGTTTCGGGAGTGGCCATGAGCGCGGTCAGGATGCGGAAGTTGGTCAGCGAGGCCAGGTGGGCGACGGCGAAGGTGTAATGGCCGCTGCGCACGAAGTCGACCAGTTCGCAGGAACGCAGGGCGTCCATGCGCGGCTTGTCGATGTAGAGCAGATTCTGCAGGGAAGTCGGCATCTGGCCCTCGCCGGACCAGGCCTCGGCGGTCAGCGGGCGCAGCAGCTGCAGGCGCTCCAGTTCGGCCAGGAAGGCCTGGGTGCGGCCGTGGGCCTGGAGGAATTCGTCGATGAAGGCGCCGGCCTGGCTCAAGGCTGGCGAGGGCGTCCCGTCGGCTTCGAACAGCGCTTCGCCGTCCTCGGCGCCGACGCCCTCGAAGTCCATGTCCAGGCCGAGGAAGAACTGGCCCTCGGACTCGACCGCGGCGAAGGGGTAGCGGCGCACATAGGCGGGGATGTGGTTGGCCGGGCGCCACAGGCCCTGCTCGTCCACCCAGAGGTTGCCGGTGCCGGGGAAGCCCATCACGGCCAGGGCCATCAGCTGGCCGGCCTCGTCGCGGGCGAACACGATGGGGTAGGTCTTGGCGGCCTCGCGGAACTCGTCCACCACGATGGGGCAGTCGCGCAGCCCGGCGGCATAGCGGATGTCGGCGCTGCGGCGCAGGCGCAGGCCGGCATGGAGTTCGCGGTTCAGGACTTCGACGCGGCGATAGAAGGTTCCGGTCATGATTTCTCCTGTCGATGGGTCAGCTCGGCAGCCAGGCCTTCAGCCAGGCGTCCAGGTTGTCTTCGAGCATCCAGTGGCCCTGGATGTGGTCGCGCAGGGCGTCGCCGCGCCGGGTCAGTTCGTCGAGGTCGGCGACATGCTCGCGGATGGCGTCGACCCAGTCCTTGAACTTGTTCGGCACCCGGGTGACCGGATAGGCGCCGCGGTAGGGGGTGATGTCGGTGCAGACGACCGGATAGCCGAGGACGCCGTATTCGAGCAGGCGCAGGTGGCTCTTGCCGTGGTTGAAGGGCACGTCCTCCAGGGGCGCGACGGCGAGGTCCAGGTTCAGGCTGGCCAGCTTGGCCGGGTAGTCCTCCAGCTTCACCGGCGGGTGGAACTCGGCGATCAGCGGCTTGAGCTCGTCCGGGCACATGCCGAAGAACACCCAGTCGACCTCGGCCAGGGTGGCCTTGACCACGTCGACGATGATGTCCAGGTCGCCGTGGTGGGTGACGCTGCCGGCCCAGCCGACCCGTGCCTTGGCGCCCTGTCGGCGCAGGGGCTTGAAGTCGCCCCAGACCGCACGCTCCAGGTAGTTCGGCACTGTCACCACCTCATCGGTGTAGCCCTTGTATTCCTCGGCCAGGTAGTCGGTGGACACCACCAGGCGGTTGCACATCCCGACGCCCTTGCGGAAGTTCTTGTGCAGATCCTTGTTGGCGACGAATACCGACTTGCGCGGGTTCTTGATCGGCACGTTGGTGATCAGGTCGTCGATCTCGAACACCCGGAAGGCCTGGCTGTTGCGGACGTAGCGCTCCAGCAGGGCCAACTGCTCGGGGCTGACCTGACGCTGCACGACGATGGAGTCGGGAGTCATGCGGAACAATTCGGGTACGCTGATGTAACTGCCGGTTTCCCAGCCCTGCGCCCGGCCGGCACTGTTCAGCGCGCGCATCGGGGCGATGATGCGGTATTCGCCGCAGCCCATGCGGTCGGCGGTATGGGCCAGGATGCGGGGCCGCGGCCGCCATTCCGGATCCCAGGTCAGGGCCGGGGAAATCTCGATCAGGACGGAACGGTCGTTCAGGCACAGGTTGCGGTTGTAGGCCGGGTCGAAGGCGATCTGGCGCGGCCACTTGTCGTACATGTGCTGGCTTTCCGCCTGGAACATCTCCAGGCGCTTGCTCTTGTAGCCGTCGACGTCCTCGCGCTGGCTCTTGGAGCCTTCGTGGAGCAGCGTGGCGAAGGGGGTCCAGACCACTAGGTGGCCCGTTTCACGCAATCTCAGGCAGAGGTCGACGTCGTTGTAGGCGACCTTCAGATGCTTCTCGTCCAGGCCGCCGACCGAGAAGAACAGGTCCTTGCGCACCAGCATGCAGGCGGCGGTGACGGCGGAGAAGTTCTGGGTCAGCTGGGCGCGGCCGAAGTAGCCGGGCGCCTCGCTTTCCTGGCCGCTATAGATGTGGTCGGCGGGAAGGCCGAGCAGGCCGAGCACGATGCCGTCATGCTGTACCTGGTCGGTGGGGTACAACAGCCGGGCACCGACCGCGCCGACTTCCGGCCTCAGCGCGTGGGAGATCATTTCGTCGAGCCATTGTTCGTGCAGGACGGCGGTGTCGTTGTTGAGCAGCAGCAGCAGTTCGCCATTGGCCTCGCGCGCCGCCAGGTTGTTCATGGCCGAATAGTTGTAGGGATGCGGATAGGGCAATACCCGGATGCGCGGGTTCTGTGCCGTTTCGCGCAGGAACAGGCGGGCGTCGACGTCCGTGGTGTCGTTGTCGACGATCAGGATTTCATAGTTCTGGTAGGCCGTCTTTTCCTGGATGCTCTCGATGCAGCGCCTGATCATGGCCGGTTGGTCCTTGGTCGGGATGATGATCGAGACCAGTGGCTGCCGATTGTGTTTGTGGAAGATGTGGAAGGTGCCGGGCACCAGTCCTTCGCCCAGGACGACCGGCTGGCCCTGACGGTCGAAATGTTCCTGGAGGGCTTGCTTGCGCATGGCCAGGACCTCCTCGACCGGTCGTACGCAATGGCCGCCCTCGGTGAAGCGGTGGTACAGGATATCGGCGACGTGGCCGATGCCGGCATGGCCGATACGCTCGAAGGCCCGCAGCAGGATGTCCCAGTACTCGACGCCCTCCATCTCGGGACGGTAGCCGCCCAGGCTGGCGAACAGGTTGCGGCCCAGCACGGTCAGTCCGCCGACGGCATAGGGCGCGCTGCGGCAGAGGTCGATATTGAAGTCGGGCTTGAAATAGGGGTTGCTGCGATTGCCGTCGGCGTCGACGCTGTCTTCGTCGCTATAGATGACCTGCCATTCCGGATGGCGCACGGCCGCGTCGGCGAGGCTGAAGAAAGTCTGCGGGGCGAGCAGGTCGCCGGCCTCGATCATGCCCAGCCAGGCAGCCTGGCCGGCCAGCAGGGTGTCGTTGACGGCTTGCAGGGGCATGCGCTCGCCGATCTCGACCCAGTCCAGCATCGGCAACTGGCTGAGGTCGAACGGGCAGGGCGTGCCGGCGACGATGCTGATGTGCCAACCCTCGGGAAGGAATTGCTCGGCCAACGAGCCCAGGGTGCGCGAGAAGCCGGCGATGCCTTCCTCGGGCAGCAGGATGGCGAGATGGAAGCTGGGTGAGGTTGCCCACTCGGTCGTGCGTTCGGACAGCCAGGTCTGCTCGCGATCGCGCCAGACGTGCGAGGCTTGCCAGAATTGATAGAGTTGCTCGTGGCTAAGCTTGGGCGCCGCGGCTTCCTTGCGGCTGTGCGATTCCTCGCCGGCAGACATCGGGATCGGCAGGCGGGCGTCGGAGAATGGGATATGTCCGGGCGTGGCGACGTATTTGCCGCGGCCGAGGAAGACCGAGCGCAGTTCGGCGATCTCCAGGGCCAGGGCGGCGAGCTGTTCCAGCTCGATCGCATAGCCGCACTCGTTCATGACGCGGGAGACGAATTCCAGTTTGCCGCGCGGGACCGCTTCGCCCGGCGTGGCCCAGTAGGCCAGGCGCTCGACCGCCACCATCAGGCCGTTCAACAGCGCCATTTCGATCGGGATGCTCTTGGCGAGGTCCCATTCGAGATCGAAGAAGCGCCCCTCGCCGGTGGGCGATACCATGTAGTTGGACGGCGTGGCGTCGTAATAGTGGCCGGGCAGATAACCCTTGTAGCCGGTGTATGCCCCGGACATGTCCTCGCTCCTGGCTATCGGCTCCAGGGCCTGGATCCAGGGCTTGGCCCAGTCGATGACCTGAGCCAGGCGCCAACCCGGCCGGGCGACGATGGCGGAGAGCCGGTCCATCCAGATGCCGCCCTTGAGGTATTCCGATTCCTGCCAGCTACTGGCGTCGATGGCGGTCGTGTCGCCGATGGCGCGGCTGCGTACGCTGAGTTGGCCCGTTTCGGTGCCATGGATGAACTGGATCTCGCGGGCATCTTCCCGACTGCGTTCAGGACGGTAATAGGCCGCCAGCACGCCGGCTTCGGCTCCCGCTGCCTGCGGGTCGAGATAGGCGGCGAACAGGAAGGAGTTGGCCAGGTCGGCGACCAGCTTGTTGCGGGCCAGGACGCCCCAGGTCTGGCGGAGCGAAAACAGGGGTTTCGGGATGGGCTGGCCGTCCAGGTGCACCGTGCCGGCCAGCAGGGTGGCCAGGTCCCAGTCCTGCGGCGGCGCTTGCAGGCCCTGCGGATAGACGACCAGTGCGGGCAGCTTGTAGTCGGGGAAGGGGGCATAGAGATCGCAACGCGCGAAGCCAGAGGCGAGGATGCGGTTCTGCAGCTCCTCGCGTCCGAAGGTGACCACGGTGGCTTCGTCGTAGCAGTCGTTGATGCCGTACATGACCTTGCCGAAGTGGTCCTCGGGCGCGCCGCAGAAATACTTCAGGCCGAGCTGGTTCTCGATCGCCACCACCAGGACGCCGTCGGGCTTGAGGAAGGAACGGGCGACTTCCAGCAGGCGGGCGGTCGGGTCAGGCGCCTTGATGTAGACGCGGGCATACTCCAGTACCCCGATCAGGGTGACGACGTCGAATTTCTCCTCGGTCTCGAAGTTTTCGATGTTGTCGACGTGGATCCGGACATTATCCAGGTCGCGGCAGCGGGCGGCGCCGATGGCCGCGCGGGCGGCGCTGCCCTCGACCGTGACCACTTTGGCGCAGACCTCGCCCAGGTAGCGGGTGATGCCGCCGCAGCCGGAGCCCAGTTCGAGCGCCTTGGCGCCTTTCAGCTTGTCGTGGAAGGGGCGCAGGATATTGGCCCGGGACGCACTCAAGTGGTAGCGGTTCGGCCAGTTGGTCATGCGGGCGGAGATTTCCGGCGAGTACAGGCCCGGATCCTTCAGATCCTTGACGATGCCGTACAGGCGCTCCTCCTGTTCCTTGCCGTCGCTGTAGGCAAAGCGGTCGACCGTGTCCCGGGTCCAGATCCTCAGGGTGGGATTGTATTGATAGGTCGTCCTCGTTTGATTTTTCTTCATTTTTTTACCCCGATTTCAATAGGTGCTGCGCCGACCAGGCCATGAACGGCATGGCGTGCTTGTTCAACTTCCCGAGATAGAAGGGTTCCGGCCGGGGCGTTGCGTAGGCATGTCCGCGGATGCGCTGGTATTCGGCATGGAACTCCGGCCATTTCGATTCCGCCGAGTTGGATGAGATGCCCGAGTGGATCTGGTGGAAGGTGCCCTCGCCGAGCAGGACGATAAGCTGGCTGTCCGACGCCGCGCAGGCGCGGGCATACACGTCCAGATTGGCCAGGCCGCCTCCGGGCGAGGTGAATTGAGGATCGAACCCGCCCAGCTCCTGCCAGAACCATTTTGGCAGGAACAGCGCATTCGACTCGGTCATCGGCGCGAACCAGCCGTGCGTGGAGGAACCGGCGAAGACGGCGATCCTGAACAAACGGTAGGGATCGCTGGTCCAGTCGGCCTCGTCTAGCAGGCGGTCTTCCACGGCCTGGTTGTAGCCGCGCAAGACGCTACGGGACTGGTGCTCGGGACCGAGATGGAAGCCCACTGTGGCGATTACCGGACGCTTCGCCAGGGCGCCGCCGGCGAGGGCGGCTGCCAGTAACCCGGGAGTCACCATGCGGGCACCGTCGACGAGGACGCCGCACAGTTCGCCTTGGGCAAGTTCGAGGCCGAGGTTGACCGCCGCTACCGGGGAAGCCGTGGGGTTGGCGACCTCGGCGAAGCGGAGGTTGCCGCCCCATTGCCTCAGGTTGTCCTTGTCATAGGGTTCCGAGGAGCCGTTGTCGACCAGGATGATTTCATAGTCTTCCGCGGCGATGCCTCGCTGCATGGTGGGAGACAGGCTGCGGATGGTGCGCGGAATCTCGCGCGCCATGTTGTAGGACACCACGACGACGGACAGCCGCGGCGCCATGCTCAGGCCTCGCCAGGGGCAAGCAGGGCAAGCAGGCGGAACTGTTCTGTCCGGCTGCTGTGGCTGTGGCGCAGGGCGCGGAGGCCGCGGAACACGCTGCCGAGCATGGCCAGGTCGGGGGCGAGCGCGCCTTTTCGCGCCATGATCCAGGCGGGTGGCCGGTCATGCTCGGGGGCGAGCAGCTCGCCGACGATGGCCTCGTAGTTGTCCGCCAGAACCGTATTTTCGGGATCGAGGCCGAAGATCAGCAGCAAGCCGGTCGGGTTGGTGTCGAGCAGGACCAGGCGCAGGTCCGGACGCCATTTCTCCAGGCAGGCGCGGAGCTTCCAGACGTCGCCGGTCCAGACCCGTGTCTTGCGGTCCCGGTCGGCCTGCAGCGGGTGGTTCGGGCAGATGTCGTCGACCACGACCACGGCATGCGGCGAGGCCAGTTTTTCGATGTTGATGAAGTCGCGCAGGGCATATTCGAACAGGTGCATGCCGTCGATGAAGGCGAGGTCGACCGGTTGCGTGATCCGGTCGGCATGGCCGGCGAAGAACTCATCGCTGGTCATGTTTGCAAGCCGGGTGGCGGCACCGAGTGGAAATGTGATGGCGGCGGCGGGGTCGACGCCGATGGCCGGGCACTTGGCGAATCTCAGGCTGCCGCCGTTGCGTACGCCGATTTCCAGGTAGAACCCGGGCGCCAACGCGGTTTGGAGCAGTTCGATTACCTGCAGGTAAGGGGTCTGGCCATGAATCGATTCGGGGTTGTCGGCAAGGTCCGGATCGATTTGCTGCATCAGTAATATCCTTTGGGTGGGTCTGAATGTTGCCGTTGAGTGCGGGAGGGCGGCAATTCGCGCTGCTCAGGGGCCGGCGGGCGCTTCCTGGGGGCTGCCCCTCAGGCCGGCCGCGAGGTTGCGATTGATCTCGACCAGGATGTCGAGCTTCTTCGCCTCCGGGTAGGCCATGATTTCGAAAATGCGTTTGTCCACGAACACGGAGAGCGCCAGCAGGTTCTTCTTGATTTCGTCCGGCAGAGGGTTGTCCGGTTGGGTGATCTCGGCCTGAAAGAAGCTCCAGACCTTCTGGTTGTGCCGCAACGCCTCTTCCAGGCGTGCCTCATGGTTGCCCTGGCCCCAGTGATCTCGGGCATCCGCCATGATCATGGCCGCGCGCATGAGGACGTTGGCCTCGAGCTCGCG
Organism: Thiobacillus sp.; assembly: GCA_013335435.1. Taxonomy (GTDB): domain Bacteria; phylum Pseudomonadota; class Gammaproteobacteria; order Burkholderiales; family Thiobacillaceae; genus Parasulfuritortus. The sequence continues at coordinate 10,848 of JAAXVP010000095.1, forward strand.
TCCGGAAAGCGTAGATTTTTCCACGCTTTCGTAGGCGCCAATCGGATTATTGTCCATTACGCATCCACTCCTTTTCGGCGGCGATCAGTTTCTTGCCGAGCCGCAATGCCCGGTAGTAATTGCCCTGAGTGACTTCATGGGCAACACCGCCGATCAATTCGGCGGCATCGGGGTACTGGTCCAGGAGTTCCTGGGCCAGGCTCCAGAATTTGGCATGGTATCCCACCAGGTTGGGGGAATCCATGTACATCAGTTGCGCAAGCAGGTACAGCCGCTTGCAGGGCGTGTCGGCGGTCACCTCGGTGAGGATGTCGGCCTGGCGCAGTACCGCGACATCGTTGAGCAGGGTCAGGTCGGCGCGGGAATTGCCGTTGACGACCACTGCGCCGCCCAGGAAGATTTTTTCGTGGGGCTTCAGCGTCAATCTTAAAGGCATGACGTGTCCTAGGTGGCGGCGCGGCGGCGGAAGAGCCATGCTAAACTTTTGAAAAAAGGATGCGGTGAGTGCATATTAAAGGAACACTCTTTAGTCGGCCCCTGAACAGAGCTGCCCTTTAAACGTGACAAGTAATTG
>JAAXVP010000096.1 GCA_013335435.1 Thiobacillus sp.
CTTCGGTTTCGCCCTGTTCTACCTGCGCAGCGTCGCGCCGGCCGAGGTGAAGACCAGCGACATCTACTGGGGGGCGATTCCCTTCGTGCTGATCCAGGTGGTCATGGTGATCCTGGTCCTGAGCTTTCCGGGCATGGTCCTGACCGATTGAAGGACGCTGCGGTGAGGGGGATCGTTGGCAAGTGAATAAATAATAAAATACTTATAAATATATGAATAATTTCATATTTGTTTAGTTTTTTCTTGATTTTGCGCGGACAAATATCGACTATTTCGCGTCCCCAAAAAAACCAGGAGAAAACAATGAGGAAAATTACTTTGGCTTTGGCCGTGGCCGCTTTGTCCAACGCGGGGTGTGCCACCAAGGATTATGTCCACCAATATGTCGACGGCCGGGTCGACAAGGTCGATACCAACCTGCGCCTGCTGGAGTTCCGGACCAGCCAGGTTTCCTATACGGCCCAGGAGGCCCTGGAGCGTGCCGTCGCGGCCGGCAAGCTGGCCCAGGGCAAGCTGGTCTACGAGGTGGTCCTGACCGATGACAAGCTGCATTTCGAGTTCGACAGCGCGGTCTTGAGCGATTCGGCCAAGAAGATGCTCGATGTCTTTGCCGACCGGCTGAAGACGGAAAACCGCAACATCTATATCGAGATCCAGGGCCATACCGACGCCAAGGGCCCGGATGACTACAACCTCCGGCTATCCGATGCCCGGGCCGAGTCGGTGCGGCGCTACCTGAACATGAAGGCGGGCATCCCGCTGCATCGCCTGGCCACCATCGGCTATGGCGAGGGCGCTCCTCTGGCCGATAACGACACCCATGACGGCCGGAGCAAGAACCGGCGTGTCGTGCTGGTCGTCCTGTCCTGACCGGTACCGCGGCAACCGGTCCCCGCCCGAAATGGCGGGGGCCTTGGCCTTGCCGCCCTGTGGTGGTCTTGGATCAGGTAGAACAACTCAATTCGACCATAACCAAAGTGGTTTTTTCGACAGTGGGCGCATGGTTTGGGCTAGCTGATTCAACTATTGCTTGATTTTATTATTGTCAGCGGCAAATATCGCCACGTTAACCAGACGCCGGAGGAGTTTTAGATGAAAAGCCTATCGATTGCCTTGGCCGCGGTTGCCTTCGCCACGGCCGGTTGCGCCACCAAGGAATATGTCCACGAGTATGTCGACCCGGTCAGCAAGCGGGTCGATCTCGTCGAAAGCCGCGCCAGCGTCAACGAGGCGAGCATCAAGGGTCTGGGCCAGCGTGCCGACGGCACCGATGCCGCCCTCAAGGATCATGCCGCCAAGATCGATGGCGCCGCCGGTGCCGCCCAGGAAGCCTCGCGCACCGCCAAGGAGGCCCTCGAGCGCGCCGTGTCCGCGGGCAAATTGGCCGAAGGCAAGCTGATGTACGAGGTCGTGATGACCGACGACACCCTGCGCTTCGAGCTTGAAGGCGCCGACCTGTCCAAGCAGGCCAAGCTGCAGCTGGATACCTTCGCCGACAAGCTGAAGGCGGAAAACCGCAATGTCTATGTCGAGATCCAGGGCCACACCGATACCACCGGTAACAAGGCCTACAACCAGAAGCTGTCCCTGGCGCGCGCCGAAGCGGTCAAGGAATACCTGAACATGAATTGCGGCCTCCCGCTGCATCGCCTGGCCGCCATCGGCTACGGCGACAAGGCTCCGCTGGCCGACAACAAGACCCGCGCCGGCCGGATCGAGAACCGCCGCGTCGTGCTCGTCGTCCTGCACTGATAGAATACGCACCGCAAAGCCCCTGCCCCGCCGGGCAGGGGCTTTTTTATTTGGAGAAGAACATGGCAAGCAACGAATTGATTATCGAGGATGTCGTCGTCGGCGAGGGCACCGCTGCCCAGGCTGGTCAAACGGTGTCCGTGCACTATACCGGCTGGCTGGAAAACGGCAGCAAGTTCGATTCCAGCAAGGATCGCAACGAGCCGTTCGAATTCCCGCTCGGCCGCGGCTACGTCATCCAGGGTTGGGACCAGGGCGTGGCCGGCATGAAGGTGGGCGGCACCCGCAAGCTGACCATCCCGTCCGAACTCGGCTATGGCTCGCGCGGTGCCGGTGGCGTGATTCCGCCCAACGCCACCCTGATCTTCGAAGTCGAATTGCTGGGCGTGCGCTGAGCACTGTCAGGCAATGCAAAAAAGCGCGGGCTTGCCCGCGCTTTTTTTTGTCGGCTTGCCTAGCGTGTTGCCAGCCAGGCGGCGACCTGATCGATCTCCGTTTCGGAAAGGGTTTGGGCGAACGGCCTCATGGTGTCGCTCATGTTCTCGCTCTTATGCCCGGACTTGTATTGCCGGAGCTTGGCGGCCAACTGCTCGGCCGGGCGTCCGGCCAGCTTCGGGAACCGGCCCTGGCCCTGGCCGTCCGGGCCGTGGCAGTCCTTGCAGACGCTGTTGAACTTGGTTGCGCCGGGATCGGTCGCGGTCTCCTGCCCGCCGCCGCAGGCGGCCAGCCCGGACAGGACGGCGATGGCGATGAGGTTGCGCATCATTTGCCGAACAGGAAATTGGCGTAGCCGGCCTCGGCGAGCTGGAACCATTGCAGTTCGGCCTCGCGGAAGGCCTTCCAGGGCTCGTAGATCTTCTTGAAGACCGGATTCTTGCCGGCCTCTTCGTCGTAGATCTCGAAGGCGATCTTCTGCGCCGCGGCCATGACGTCCTTCGGGAAGGCGTGCAGTTGGACGCCGTCGGCGATCAGCTTCTTCAGTGCCTGCGGGTTCTTGGTGTCGTAGGCCGCCAGCATGGTGACGTTGGCTTCCATGCAGGCGGTCTCGAAGGCCTGGCGGTAGGACTCGGGCAGGCCGTTCCACTTGTCGATGTTGACGTAGAACGAGAGCTGCGGACCGCCTTCCCACCAGCCCGGGTAGTAGTAGTGCTTGGCGATCTTGGCGAAGCCGAGCTTCTCGTCGTCGTAGGGGCCGACCCACTCGGCGGCGTCGATGGCGCCGCGCTCCAGCGCGGGATAGATGTCGCCGCCGGCCAGGGTCTGCGGCACCGCGCCGAGCTTGGCCATGATCTGGCCGCCGATGCCCGGGATGCGCATCTTGAGGCCGTTCAGGTCGGCCAGCGACCTGATCTCCTTGCGGAACCAGCCGCCCATCTGGACGCCGGTGTTGCCGCCCGGGAAGTTGAGGACGTTGTATTGCTTGAACAGCTCGCGGGTCAGTTCCAGGCCGCCGCCCTGGTACATCCAGGCGTTCTGCTGGCGGGCGGTAAGGCCGAAGGGCACCGCGCAGTCGAAGGCGAAGGCCATGTTCTTGCCGACATAGTAGTAGCTGGCCGAATGGCCGCATTCCACGGTGCCCTGCTGGACCGCGTCGAGCACCTGCAGGCCGGGCACGATCTCGCCGCCGGCATGGACGCGGATCTGGAACTTGCCGTTGGTGATCGCCTCCACCCGCATGGCCATCACCTCGGCGGCGCCGTAGATGGTGTCCAGGCTCTTCGGGTAGCTGGAGGCCAGGCGCCAGCGGATGGTCGGCAGCTCGCCGGTGGCGGCGGCGCCTTCTTTCTTGGCACAGGCGGCCAGGGTGGAAGCGGCCAGGCCGGCGCCCGCGCCCTTCAGGAAATCGCGTCGTTGCATGTCGGTTCTCCCCAAAACGATGGGGCGATTATACGCGCGTGAAGATCAGGTCCCAGACGCCGTGGCCAAGGCGCAGGCCGCGCTTCTCGAACTTGGTCAGCGGGCGGTAGTCGGGGCGGGGCGAGAAATCCTTGGCGGTGTTCGACAGCATGGCCTCGTCGGACAGCACTTCCAGCATCTGGCCGGCATAGTCCTCCCAGTCCGTGGCCAAGTGCAGGTAGCCGCCGGGCTTGAGCTTGCTCGCCAGCTTGGCGACGAAGGCGGGTTGGATCAGGCGGCGCTTATGGTGCTTCTTCTTCGGCCAGGGGTCGGGGAAGAATACATGGATGCCATCGAGCGAGGCGTCCGCGATCATGTGGTCGAGCACCTCGACGGCGTCGTGCTGGACGATCCGGATGTTGCCCAGGTTGCCTTCGCCGATCCGTTTCAGCAGGGCGCCGACGCCGGGCGTATGGACCTCGACGCCGAGATAGTCGGTGCCCGGCTGGCTGGCGGCGATGGTGGCGGTGCTGTCGCCCATGCCGAAGCCGATCTCCAGCACCTTGGCGGCGGCACGGCCGAAGGCGGCATCGAGGTCGAGCGGCGCCGGGGCGTAGGGAATCAGGAAGCGCGGGCCGTATTCCTCCAGCGCGCGTGCCTGGCCGGTGCCCATGCGGCCGGCGCGCAGGACGAAGCTGCGCACCGAACGCCGGGGGAGGGCGGCCGGCTCGGCCTGGTCCTGCGGATCCGTCATCAAGAGCCGATCATCCCGGAGGTCGGCGACGACGGGCTGGCCTGATACATCTTCTTGGGCATCCTGCCGGCCAGGTAGGCTTCGCGCCCGGCCTCGACCGCTTTCCGCATGGCCGAGGCCATGAGCACCGGGTTCTGCGCCCCGGCGATGGCGGTGTTCATCAAGACGGCGTCGCAGCCCAGTTCCATGGCGATGGCGGCATCCGAGGCGGTGCCGACGCCGGCGTCCACCACTACCGGCACCTTGAGGCGGTCGATGATGATCTGCAGGTTCCAAGGGTTGAGGATGCCCATGCCGGAGCCGATCAGGGAGGCGAGCGGCATCACCGCGACGCAGCCGATCTCTTCTAGTTGCTTGGCGATGATGGGGTCGTCGGAGGTGTAGACCATGACCTTGAAGCCGTCCTTGACCAGGACCTCGGCCGCCTTGAGGGTCTCGACCACGTTGGGGTACAGGCTTTGCGGGTCGCCCAGGACCTCCAGCTTGACCAGGTCGTGGCCGTCGAGCAACTCGCGGGCCAGGCGCAGGGTGCGGATGGCGTCGTCGGCGGTGTAGCAGCCGGCGGTGTTGGGCAGGTAGGTGTATTTCGACGGCGGCACGGCATCGAGCAGGCTGGGCTGGCTCGGATCCTGGCCGATGTTGGTGCGCCGGATCGCCACCGTGACGATCTCGGCGCCCGAGGCCTCGATGGCCTGGCGGGTCTGGTCGAAGTCCCTGTACTTGCCGGTGCCGACCAGCAAACGGGAGGAATAGGCCTTGCCTGCGATGACGAGTTGATCCATGGCTATATAAATGGTGTAGGTAGGGTTCAGCCGCCGCCGACCGCGACCACGATCTCCAACTTGTCGCCGTCGGTGAGCGGGGTGGTGGCATGCTGGCTTTTGGGTACGATCTCGCCGTTGACCTCGACCGCCAGACGCTTTCCGGTCAGTTCGAGCAGGTCCAGCAGGCGGGAGATGTTCAGCGGGGAGTCGTAGCGGCGGGATTCGCCGTTGACGGTTATCGCTATCATTTAACCGTCCAAATCCAGTAATATTCGGGGCCGCAAGCTTACCATGCGGGTGTAGTTCAATGGTAGAACGGCAGCTTCCCAAGCTGCATACGTGGGTTCGATTCCCATCACCCGCTCCATCCCCCACCCCCCCGATTTCCGGGGATTCCCAAGTGAAGTTTCAATATCCGCACCGGCGGGCTTCCCTAGCGGCCAGGACCGGAGTCCGACGTGCGTCACTATTGCAACAATCAATAAGATTTATCCGGTGCGCGATTGCTAACTGGGGGGCATTAGGCTATTTTTGACGGCAGATTATAAGACGGCGAGTATTTTTACTCGGTTTTGGGGCGGCCGCCGGTCGCCACTCGGCATTTGGGGAATATCCATGCAAAAGAAACAGCTCTGTATCGCCATGGGAATGACTACGCTGGGAGCGCTCTTCGCGGTTTCCAATGTCTTGGCGGCGGATCCACCCTCTGCTGGTTCGGTACTTGAGAGTGTCAAGGATGTGCCGCAGGCGCCGAAGGCCGGTGATCAGGTTCTGGAAAAGCAGGCCGAGCCGGCCAAGGCCGCCGCGCCGGTGGCGATGGGGGCCAAGGTCAAGGTCAACGGCTTCCGGTTCAAGGGCAACACGGTGTACAGCGAGGCGCAACTGCAAGCCCTGCTGGCCGAGTACCAGGGCAAGGAGCAGACCCTGGACGGTCTCAACGAAGCCGCCGACGCCATCAAGTCGCATTACCGCCAGAACGAATACTTCCTGGCCCAGGCAGTGCTCCCGCCGCAGGAGATCAAGGATGGCGTCGTCCTGATCCATGTGGTGGAAGGCTCGATCGGCAAAACCAATGTCAAGATGGCCGACAACGCCAGGCTCAAGGAAGGTGTGGCGCGAAGCTACATGGATGCCATGCTGCCGTCCGGTACCCTGATCACCGAAACCGGCATCGAGAAGTCCCTCCTCCTGCTGAACGACTTGCCCGGCGTGACCATTCGCAGCACCATCAAGCCCGGAGCCCAGGCCGGCGAGGCTGATGTCGACGTCCTGGTGGGCGACGAAGGCAAGCGCCTGGCCGGTAACGTCCAGTTCGACAACTGGGGCAACCGCAACACCGGCCGCCTGCGCCTGACCGGCGACCTGGAGGCACGCAACCTGACCGGTCTGGGCGATCTGCTGAGTCTGCGCGCCCTCTATGCCGAGGATGGCGGCACCACCCTGGGCCGGCTCAGCTACACCATGCCGGTCGGTTCCAAGGGCACCAAGGTGACGGCCAGCTACTCCGACCTGTCCTACGAACTGGGTGGGTCGTTCGCCGACCTCGATGCCGACGGCGATGCCAAGATCGCCTCCCTGATGGTCCTGCACCCGTTCACCCGCAGCCGCAACAACAACCTGTTCGGCATCCTGGGCTACGACAACAAGCGCCTGAGCGACCGCCAGTTCAATGGTTCGTCGGAAGACAAGCGCAAACTCAATAACATCTGGCTGGGCGTGGCGGGCGATTTCCGCGACGATCTCGGCGGCGGTGCCCTGAACACCTACAACATCGCCGTGACCACGGGCGACGTCGACATCACGACGGCGGACACCTTTGACAGCCATGACACCGAAGGCCGCTTCGCCAAGATTAACCTGTCCTACCAGCGCCTGCAGTCGGTGGCCGACAACACGGCACTGCTGATCAGTGGCTCCGGCCAGTTGGCCGGCAAGAACCTGGCCTCGGTCGAGCGCATGTCCCTGGGTGGTCCGCGCGGCGTGCGCAGCCATCCAGTCGGCGAAGCCTCGGGCGACGACGCCTTCCTCGGCACCTTGGAATTGCGCCGCGTCCTGCCCTCGGTCAAGCCGCTAGGCGGCACCCTGCAATTCAGTATCTTTACCGATTTCGGCTACGCGCGGGTCTATCACCATCCGTTGTCCACCGACGAAGACAATACCCGTACCCTGTTCGGCTACGGTGTCGGCGTCAACCTGGGCAAGCAGGGCGACTTCCTGATGCGCATGGACGTAGCCTTCCGTGCCGGTGAGGATTCCACCGACGACAACAAGCGTGCCCGCGTCTGGGCCCAAGCCATCAAGTGGTTCTGAGCCGCATCCTATAGTTAGGAAACAGTGGCCCGGCCCCCGCAAGAGACAGGTAGGAGAGGAACACCATGAACACCAGCGCTGCCAGCACGTCCAAGACCAGCCGCAAGCAGACCGGCATCCGCCGCATGATCATCAAGCTCAGCCGCAAGTTCTCGCTCATCGTCACTTGGCGGCCACGCGCACGGGTCAGCCACCTCCTGGCCATGATGCTGGCGGCGGCCTCCGGTCCGGCCCTGGCGCTGCCCACGGACGGGCAGGTCGTGGCCGGCGGCGTCGGCATCGACCAGACCACCGACACCAGCCTGACGATCACCCAGACCACCGACAAGGGCATCATCAACTGGCGCGGCTACAGCGTCTACGAGAATGAGACGGTGACCTATCTCCAGCCGAGCACCTCCTCGGTGACCCTGAACCGCGTCACCGGCGGGGACGCCTCGGAGATCCTCGGCCATATCGTCGCCAACGGCCAGATCTTCCTGATCAACCCGAACGGCGTCCTGTTCGGTGCCAATGCCCAACTCGACGTCGGCGGCATGGTCGCCTCCACCCTGGATATCAGCAACGAAGACTTCCTGGCCGGCCGCTACGTCTTCCAGAACGGCGGCAATACCGGCAGCGTGGTCAACCAAGGCAAGCTGAACGGCAAGTACGTCGCCCTGCTCGGCACGACCGTGAGCAACAGCGGCACCATCACCGCCAACGGCGGCACCGTGGCCCTCGCCGCAGGCGACCGGGTCAGCCTGGACATCTCGGGCGACAGCCTCCTGGCGGTTTCCGTCGATGCCGCCGCCGCGGGCGCCAGCATCAGCCATAGCGGTGCCATCGTCGCCGATGGCGGTCAGGTCTACATCACCGCCAAGTCCGCCGACGCCCTGATGGATACCGTCCTCAACGTCAGCGGCCTGGTGCGCGCCCATAGCCTGTCCGACCAGAATGGTGTCATCCGCCTGGACGGTGGCGACACCGGCGTGGTCAGCGTGACCGGCACCCTTGATGCCAGCGGCAACGGCGGCAATGGCGGCATGGTCGTCGTGACCGGCGACAAGGTCGGCCTGTTCGAGGGCGCCCGCATCGACGCCAGCGGCGCCACCGGCGGCGGTACCGTCCTGGTGGGCGGCAACTATCAGGGCCAGGGCCCCGAGCGCAACGCCAGCATGACCTACGTGGCCGCCGGCGCCAGCATCGACGCCAGCGCCACCGGCAAGGGCGACGGCGGCACGGTGGTCGTGTGGGGAACTGACTCCTTGCGCATGGATGGCGCCATTCGAGTCCGAGGCGGCGCTGAAGGCGGCGATGGCGGGTTCGTCGAAACCTCCTCGCACGGCGCCTTCTCCGTCACGCGCGCCCCTGACATGGGTGCCAGTCAAGGCCAGGGCGGCCTTTGGCTGATCGACCCGATCGATCTGACGATCGACAATACGGCCGATTCCGAAGTCTATGCTGGAACGCCTTTTGCCCCGGCTGGCGAGCCGGCGACCATCACCTGGGCGACGATCGATGGCGGCTTGCTGACTGGCGACGTGGTCGTGACCACCGTGGGCACCACGGGTGCCGGTACCGGCAACATCACCATCGCCGATGCCGGCGTCTTGGTCAATGGCAACAAATTGACCATCTCCGCGGCCGACAGCATTACTGTCGGTGCAGACATTACCCGCAGCGCCGCCGGCGACCTGGAACTTCTGGCCAACGGCGGCATCGATGTCGGGGCCAACATTACCCTGAGCGGGGCCAGCGCCCTGGCGCTGACCGCGACGACCGGGGCCGTCAACCAGACGGCCGGGACCATTACCGCGAATGGCGGGGTGACCATCGATACCGCTACAAACGGCAGTCAGAACGCCTTGGCGGTGATCGCGGGAACCGGCGGCCTGACCAAGTCGGGCAGCGGCACCTTTACCCTGCATGGCGTGAATACCTACTCGGGCACGACCACGATCAGCGCCGGCACCCTGGAACTGGCCGGCGCTGGCGACACGATCAACGACAACAGCGCGGTGACCGTCGCAGGCGGCGCCACCCTGTTGATGAACGAGAACGAGGATGTCGGTTCCCTGAACGGTGCGGGCAGCGTCAACCTCAATACCGGGGCCATCGGCATCGGCGCCGATGGCGGTACGGGCAACTTCTCGGGCGTGATTTCCGGCAGCAGCAACCTGCACATCAAGGGCGGCAACCAGACCCTGACCGGCACCAACACCTTCACCGGTTCGGTCAATATCGACGGCGGCACGCTGACCCTGTCGGGCGCCAACAACGTCCTCGCGGATACCATCAACATCAATGTCAACGGCGGTGCCCTGGCGATCGGCAGCCACAACGAGACGGTCACCGGCGTGACCCTGGCCAGCGGCTCCATCACCGGCTCCACCGGCGTACTTACTGCCAATACCTACGCGGTGCAGAGCGGTACGATCAGCGCCATCCTGGGCGACCAGTCCGGTGGGACTTCCACACTGACCAAGACCACGGCGGGGACGGTTACCCTGTCTGGCAACAACCTATACGAGGGCCTGACCACCATCAGCGCCGGCACCCTGACCGTGAGCCACGCCGGCGGCCTGGGAACCATCGATGCCGGCACCACCGTGGCCAATGGTGCGACCCTGAACATCAATGGCGTGGCGATCGGCGCCGAAGCCGTGACGGCGCAGGGCACCGGTGTCGGGGGCGCGGGGGCCATCACCGGATCCGGCAGCCTGAGCGGCGCCATTACCATGGCGAACCACACGACCGTGGGCGTCGCCAGTGGGACGCTGACTTTGAGCGGTGTCATCAATGAGACGCCTGGCGACACCTTCGACCTGACCAAGTCCGGAGCGGGCACCCTGGTCCTGACCGCCAACAACAATTACGACGGCGCGACCGCCGTCAGCGCGGGCACCCTGGTGGCACAGCATGACAGTGCCCTGGGCGATGTGGCGGGTGGGGTGACGGTCGCCTCGGGCGCCACGCTGGTACTCGATAATGCCGATGTCGGCGCCGAGGCCATCACCGTCAACGGCGGTACTCTGGCCTTGACGGAAACGGCCACCGCCCTTGCCGTCACCTTCGGTGCGGCTGGCAGCACCCTGGCCTACAACACGTCGAGTTATGGCAGCTACACGGGCGCTGTCTCCGTCAACCAGGAATTGGGCACGACCACCGGCATCACCACAGTCACCAACTTCGGCAACATCGGCACCCTGGTCGGCAACGGCACCAACACCACGATCACCGGCGTGAATGCCGGCCAGACCTTCGCCATTTCAGCCGATAACACCGGCACTGCCGGCCTCCTGGATTTCAGCGGTGTCACGAATCTCGTCGGTGGCAGTGGCAGCGACACAGTGACCGGCACGTCGGGTGACGATGCCTTCACGGTCAGCGGCACGAACGCGGGCAGTGTGGCGGGCATGACCTTCAGCGGCATGGAGACCCTGGATGGCGCCGGCGGCAGCGACACGCTGACCGGCACGTCTGGCGCGGACACCTTCGTGGTCAGCGGCGCGAACGCGGGCAGCGTGGCGGGCATGAGCTTCAGCGGCATGGAGTCGCTGGATGGAGCGGCCGGCGCGGACAGCTTCACCGTCCAGAGCGGAGGTTCCCTGACCGGCGGCATCGACGGCGGTGCCGACAGCGATACGCTGGACCTGAGCGGCAAGACGACGGTGGCGATCAACCTGAGCGGCACCGGGACGACGGACGTGGCGTCGGTGGCGGGGATCGAGTCCTATGTGGGCAACGGCACCGACACGACCCTGACCGGCACCAACACCGGTTCCACCTACACCATCTCGGCAGCCAACAGCGGCGACGTGGACGGCACGATCACCTTCAGCGGCGTGACCAGCCTGGTTGGCGGCAGCGGCAGCGACACGCTGACCGGCACGTCTGGCGCGGACACCTTCGTGGTCAGCGGCGCGAACGCGGGCAGCGTGGCGGGCATGAGCTTCAGCGGCATGGAGTCGCTGGATGGAGCGGCCGGCGCGGA
>JAAXVP010000097.1 GCA_013335435.1 Thiobacillus sp.
GGGATGGCCCTTCGCTGGCAACGGGCAGTCCGCCCGTTGCCGCACCGCCGATCAGCGATACACCACGAACGCCATGCCCTGGCTCTGCGCGTAGTTGTCGTACGCGACGAACCGCACCATCTGATCGGGGAACTCGCGATGGCACGCCTCGATCTCGGCGAGCACCGTGTCGATCGACTGCTCGCCGAACAGCGGGAGCTTCCACATGTACCAGTAGTTGGTCCGAGCGGTCGTGCCCTTCTCGGTGTGCTCGACGGCCGGGTTCCAGCCCTGGCTGATGCAGTAGGCGATCTGGCGCCGAACCTGATCGGCGTTCATCACCGGCAGATAGGAAAACGTCTCGTACTTCTTGGTCGATTTGTAAGCTTGAACAGCCATGTCTATGTCCTTTCAGAAGTGAAGGGGGGCACGGAGGAGCCGGGACCGGGATGCGCGCCGCGCGCGCCGACCCGGCCCCGCCGCCGGGAACCCGATTACTTGTTCGCGATGTCCAGCTTGTCGACGGTGTCGAACTCGAACTTGATCTCCTTCCACGTCTCCATGGCGATCTTCAGTTCGGGCGAGTTCTTGGCGGCCTCGGTCAGGACGGCCTTGCCTTCCTTCTCGACCGCGATACCCTTGTTGCGGGCCTCGACGCAGGCCTCCAGGGCGACCCGGTTGGCGGCGGCGCCGGCGGCGTTGCCCCAGGGGTGGCCCAGGGTGCCACCACCGAACTGGAGCACGGAGTCGTCGCCGAAGATGGTCACCAGGGCCGGCATGTGCCAGACGTGGATGCCGCCGGAGGCGACCGGCAGCACGCCGGGCATGGAGCCGAAGTCCTGGTCGAACATGATGCCGCGGCTGCGGTCTTCCTTGATGAAGCTGTCACGCATGATGTCGATCCAGCCCAGGGTGGCATCGCGGTCGCCTTCAAGCTTGCCGACGACGGTGCCGGAGTGCAGGTGGTCGCCGCCGGACAGGCGCAGGCACTTGGTCAGGACGCGGAAGTGGATGCCGTGGTGCGGGTTGCGGTCGAGCACGGCGTGCATGGCACGGTGGATGTGCAGCAGCATGCCGTTGTCGCGACACCAGTTGGCCAGGCCGGTATTGGCGGTGAAGCCGCCGGTCAGGTAGTCGTGCATGATGATGGGGGCGCCGAGCGACTTGGCGTGTTCGGCGCGCTTGTACATCTCTTCCGGGGTCGGGGCGGTCACGTTCAGATAGTGGCCCTTGCGCTCGCCGGTCTCGCGCTCGGCCTTGTGGATGGCTTCCATGACGAAGTCGAAGCGGTCGCGCCAACGCATGAAGGGCTGGCTGTTGACGTTCTCGTCGTCCTTGGTGAAGTCGAGGCCGCCGCGCAGGCACTCGTAGACGGCGCGGCCGTAGTTCTTGGCCGACAGGCCGAGCTTGGGCTTGATGGTGCAGCCGAGCAGGGGACGGCCGTACTTGTTCATCTTGTCGCGCTCGACCTGGATGCCGTTGGGCGGGCCGCCGCAGGTCTTCACGTAGGCGATCGGGAAGCGCACGTCTTCCAGGCGCAGGGCGCGCAGGGCCTTGAAGCCGAACACGTTGCCGACCAGGGAGGTCAGCACGTTGACGATGGAGCCTTCCTCGAACAGGTCGATCGGGTAGGCCACGAAGGCGTAGAAGCAGGTGTCGTCGCCGGGCACGTCCTCGATGCGATAGGCGCGGCCCTTGTAGTAGTCCAGGTCGGTCAGCAGGTCGGTCCACACCGTGGTCCAGGTGCCGGTCGACGACTCGGCGGCGACGGCGGCGGCGACTTCCTCGCGCGGCACGCCCGGCTGCGGGGTGACCTTGAAGCAGGCGAGGATGTCGGTGTCCTTGGGCGTGTATTCCGGGGTCCAGTAGGTCTGGCGGTATTCCTTCACGCCAGCGTTGTAGGTTTTCACAGCCATGTGTCGCTCCTTGTGCGGATGTTGGTCGATCCAGCGAACCGGTCATGCAGATCGATTCGAGGTGGACGAATCTTGACCGCGCACACACATAAATAACAGTCACGTTTTTCTATTGTTAATATAGACTTTAATCTATGATTTACGCTGATACACCGAGACCGCCATGCGCCACCATTCCACCTTCCGCCAGCTGGAGATCTTCGAGGCCATCGCCCGCCTGGGCAGCTTTACCCGCGCCGCCGAGGAGCTCTACCTGACCCAGCCGACCATCTCGATGCAGATGAAGAAGCTGGCCGACATCGTCGGCGTGCCTCTGATCGAGCAGATCGGCAAGAAGGTCCATCTCACCGACGCGGGCCGGGAGCTGGCCCAGACCTGCCGCGAGGTGTTCGCCGCCATGGACCGTTTCACCATGTCGGTGGCCGAGCGCCAGGGCCTGAAGAAGGGCCGCCTGGCCCTGATGGCGGTCTCCACGGCGTCCTATTTCGCACCCCGCCTGCTGGGCGAGTTTGCGCACCGGTATCCGGGCATCGAGGTGTCGCTCAAGGTCACCAACCGGGAGCAGCTCCTGGCCGGCCTGGCCGACAACCTGGCCGACCTATACATCCTCGGCCAGCCGCCCGAGGACGTGGAGGTCGAGGCCAAGCCCTTCATGTGCAACCCGCTGGTGATCCTGGCCGCGCCCGACCACCCCCTGGCCGGCCAGGAGGACATCCCGCTCGCCCGCCTGGCCAAGGAACCCTGGCTGATGCGCGAATCCGGCTCCGGCACCCGGGCGGCGGTGGAACGGCTGTTCGCCGAAGAGGGCATCGAGTTGCGCCCGCGCATGGCCCTGGGCAGCAACGAGGCGATCAAGCAGGCCATCCTGGCCGACCTCGGCATCGCGGTCATGTCGACCCATTCCCTGACCCTGAACCCGCCCGGCCAGTTCGCCATCCTGAAGGCGCGCGGCTTCCCGATCTGCCGGCAGTGGTATGCGGTCTACCCGGCCGGCCGCCAGCTCTCCGCCGTCGCCCGCACCTTCCTCGACTACCTGCTCAGCCAGGACCGGGCCTTGAACGCCTGTCCGAACGCCTAGCACCGGTTCATCCGGCCGGTACGGCCCGATTGCGCCCGTCCGGCTCGGACGTCGGTACGCACGTCCATGTGCTGACTGTAGCTCGACCGGACCCGCCGGAGTTCACCCTACCCCGACGCATGCCGACGGTTCGCCAGCCCCCCCCCTACGACACCGCACTGGCGAGCCAGTCGCGGGCCTCCCGCATGGTGGCGAACACACGGGTCTCATAACGGTTCAGGGGCGAGCCGGCATAGGCGCTGCCTGCCGCGACCGCCTCGGGCAGGGTAGCCACGATGGCAATCCGGATGCGGGCATTGAGGGCGTGGGCCGCCCGGTCGATGGCGGCGATCTCCTCCAACTCGCTGTCGGCAACCGATAACCCGGTGCAATCGGTGAAGTCATTGATGACATAGCGGAGCGCATCGAAACGCCTGTCGCCTTCAGTAGCCAGCACGGCGGCCAACAGTTCCTGGCCGGTCACCCCGCCGAAATGCCGCTTGACGATCCCGCCCGGGGGCTCCCAGATCAATTCGTATCCCATGTTCTTCCTGTCAGTCGCGCTACCTGCCGAAATTTACAACGGCATCAAGCCGGTTTCTTCAACCTGGCGGTAAACCAGAACGTGCTGCCCATGCCGGGCGTGCTGCTGCAGCCGGCATCCCCACCCATGATCCGGGCCAGCCGCCTGACCATGGCCAGGCCGATGCCGGCCCCGCCATGCCTGCGGGTCATCGAATTGTCGGCCTGCTCGAAGATGTTGAACAAGCGGGGCAGCACCTCCGGGGCGATCCCGCTGCCGGTATCCTCGACCTCGAAACGCAGGCTGACGTCGCTCGTGCCCATGGCCTCCACCCGGACCCAGATCGCCACGCTGCCCGTCTCGGTGAACTTGACCGCGTTGTCGGCCAGATAGGCCAACGCCGCCTGGAGATGCAGGGCATCGCCCAGCAGCCCGGCCGGCATCGGCTCGACGTTCGTCAGCAGTTGCAGGCCCTTGGCTTCGGCCTTGCCCTGCACCAGGGCCAAAACGTTGCGCAGGACGGCCTCGACCTCGACCGGCTCCTCGACGAGCGCGAACCGGCCCGACTCGATCTTGCTCAACTCCAGAATCTTCTCGATCAGGCCGGTCATCTGGCGCAGGGCGACGTCGAGCTTGTCCATGCGCTCCAGCTGCCTGGGCGTCAGCGGCTCGCGCCGGACCAGTTGCGCCATGCCGCTGATCTGGTGCAACGGGGTGCGCATCTCGTGCGACATGTTGGCCAGGAAGGCGTTCTTGGCGGTGTTGGCCACCATGGCCGCATCGCGCGCCTCGATCAATTCGATTTCCGCCCTTCGGCGGTCGGTGATGTCGCGATTCGAGGCCCGGCGCCCGAGATACTGGCCCTGTTCGTCATGCACCGGCTGGCAGACATGCTCCATCCAGGCAATGGCCCCATCGGCACGGACGATGCGGAAGGCCAGCTGGCAGACCCCTTCGGAGAGGTGATGGTGATCGTCGAGGTGGCGGGCCACTTCCGGACGGTCATCGGGATGGATGATGTCCAGGAAGAGACCCGGCCTGGCCATGAACTCGCCGGCATCGCGACCGGTCAGCCGCCGGCACGAAGGCGAGCAATAGAGCCAGGCGCCGTCGTTGCCGATCCAGGTCTCCCATTCATAGGTAAAGTCGGCCACGGTGCGATAGCGCAGCTCCGCCGCCTGCAACGCGGCGCTGCGTTCGGCCACCAGTTCCTCCAGGTGGTTGCGGTACGAGTCGAGTTCCTGCTCGGCCTGCTTGCGCGCCGTGATGTCGCGGTCGATGCCGCGATAGCCGACCATTTGCCCGGCATCGTCCAGGATCGGCACCCCGCTGGTCTCCAGCACGACCGTCCGGCCATTCTTGTGCCGATTGGTGTTTTCCAGGCCGGAGAAGGCTTGCCCGGCCCGCATGATGCCGGTGAACTTCGCCCTGACCCGTTCCGCCTCCGGCTCGCTCATCAGGTCGAACGGGGTGCGGCCGATCAGTTCCTCGGGACTGTAGCCAAGCATGTCGGCCACCCTCGGGCTGGAAAAGGTGTATACGCCCTGGGCATCGACCTCCCAGATCCAGTCCGGGCTGGAGGAAACCAGGGCGCGGTAGCGCGATTCGCTGTCCCGGAGCTGCCTGAGCAGCTCCCTGGTCTGGCCACGCTCGGCCTGGAGTCCCCGGTTGGTGTGCAGGAGCCTCAGCACCAGCAGCGACAGGAGCAGGAACCCGGCCAGGACGGACAGGACCAGCCAGGCCTGGTAACGCTGCCAGACATCCTTCAGGGTGAAGCGCGGCGAGACATCGAATGGCGGCACGCGCAGCTGCCGCATCAACTCCTCGACCGGCTGGTAATTGCCGGGGATGGTGAAACCGTGGATTTTTGTCGCACGCGCCACCTCGCCGCCATGCGGCAGCGCCAGGATCGCGGCGGCAATCCTGCGCATCGTGTCGTCGTCCAGCCAGGGCATGGCGGACAAGGCCCATTCGGGGTAGAGGCGGGTCGACAGGGCCAGCGGAAAGCCCTCCGTCTTGGGCCCATCGAGGATCCGGATCAGGGCGCGGTCGAGCTTGCCCTCGCGCTGCATCGCCTCGATGACGCCGGTGCGCACGAAGGCGGCATCGGCGCGCCCGGCCAGGACCTCGTAGACCGCCTTGTCGTGGGGTACCCCGGTGGTGATGACCCGGGCATCCTCGGGCAGGCGGATGTCGCTCTGCAGCAACTCGAAGGCCTGCATCAGGTAACCGCCCAGGGACTCGGTCTCGCTGGCGGCAACGCGCTTGCCGCGCAAGTCCCCGATACCCCGGATGTCCTGGCGGTCCGACCGGGTCAGGATGACACCGCCGAAACTGGCGAGCGGGAGCTCGCCCTCCTTGCCGATCATGGTGGCGAGCGGCGAATACAGGCCCTCGCCATGGGCCAGCTGGATGTAGTTGGCCGGTTGGGTCAGGACCACCCCGACCTGGTGTGCCTTCACGGCCGCCTGCATCTCGGGATAGGTGAGCGGTTCGAGGATGAAACGCCGGCCGATGTTCGCGTCGTTCAGATAATCGACCAGCGGTTGCCAGCGCGCCATCGTTTCCGGCTTCGGCCGGAACGCCAGGACGGCGAACTTGATCGGGGCCTGGGCACCGGCCTCGGTCGCCTGGGCGGCCACGGCGGCGGCCGATGTCGACAGACCGAGGACCAGCCAGACCAGCAGGGATCGCAACAATTCGTCAACTCGCCGCATCTCGCCTACTCCACAAGGACCCATGCGCCACCCGATGGCCGACAGGCTTCACCAGCCCCTCTACCTGGATCGGGCACTCTCTTCGCCAAGTCACCATTTGCCACATCCGGGGCGCCGGCGCGATAGGACATTCGTCAGTCCGACGCGACCACAGCCGTCTCACTTTTCAGCCCCTCCGACCGGCGCGGCAAGGCCCGCCCCCAGCAGACGCAGGGCATCGGTCATATCGTCGCCGAGCGGCACGACCCCGAGCGCCCGGAGCTCTTGCGCCAACTGCACGGAGACGTGGCTGCCCACGAACACCCGCGCCCCGGCCTCGGCCGCCAGCCAGCCGACATCGGCCAGGACGGCCGCCGCATCGGCCACCGGCCGGCCGGCCAGGACGATGGCGGCGGACTGGACCTGCCGGGCGACGTGGACGATCTGCCGGGTCGGCATGTTGGCGCCCAGGTAGATCACCCGATAGCCGGCCTGCAAGGCCATCAGGGCGAATATCAGCAAGCCGATCTCATGGCCCTCGCCGGGCAGGCAGGCCAGGATGAGGGTCTTGCCGCGCAGGCCCGCGCTGGCATGGTGCAGGCGCGCGCCCAGCTTGTTGCGCAGCCAGGCCGAATAGAAATGTTCCTCGGCGATGCCGGACGGACGTTTGTCCCAACGTTCGCCCAGTTGCCCCAGGACCGGGATCAACAAGCCTTCGGTGACGGCGTCGATGGGAAAGAGGGCGCAGGCCTCGCCATAGACGTGGTCGAGCCGTTCGGTGCTGAAATCGGCCAGGGCACGCAAGGTCTCGGCGATGTAGCCGGGCCAGCCGATCCGTCCCTCGCTGTCGTTCGCGGCCAGCGTCTCCGGCGTCTCGGCGGCCAGGCGCGCGGCGATGCGTCCCAACGCCAGGCCCTGGGCCAGCAATTCCTGCACCCGCCGAATCCTGGCCACGTCGGCCTGGCCGTACAGGCGATGGCCGCTGGCCGTGCGCACCGGCACGATCAGGCCGTGGCGATTCTCCCAGGCACGCAGCGTGGAGGCGTTGACGCCGGTCCGCTCGACCAGTTCGCGGATCGGAAACAGGGCAGAGGCTGTATCGGTACTCATACGATAATTGTACATGTTATTTGCAGTCGTATAATTTTATGTATAATTTATTCCATGGGCGCTGCGCCCATTCCGGGGCGAACCCCTCCCCTACGGGGTTCACCCCGATTTTTTGTCTTCGAACATCAGCATCTGACGATATACCGATATACCCGATCACCCTGTCCCAAGGAGCCTTGCCATGAACAAGTTCGCCGCCCTCGCCCTGTTGGCCACCCTGGCCGCCGCCCCCGCCCTTGCCGGCGACCCCGTCGCCGGCAAGCAGAAGGCCACCGCCTGCATCGCCTGCCACGGCGGCGAATCCTTCGGCGGCATCTTCTACACCCTGCAACTGGGTGGCCGCGATGCCGACAAGCTGGCGATCAAGACCAACAAGTACAATACCGGCAAGATCCTGCACCCGGTCATGAACATGGCGACCGCGCTCTTCACCGAGAAGGAGATCGAGGATATCGCCGCCTATTACCAGTCCCTGGGCAAGCCGGCCGTCACCTCGCCGTTCTTCAAGGTCAAGGGCGACGACGCGCCCGAGACCGTGGCCTCGGCCAAGTAAGCCCGGAATGCCGCCGACGGGCCTGATGCGCCGACGGGTCTACGACCCGGTGCTCAGGCTCATCCATGCCTGGAATGGCGTCGCCGTGCTCCTGCTCCTCGGCTCCGGCGAGTTGGCGCCGCGCCTGGGCCTGGGTGCGGAGGCCGCCGGCGCGTGGCGCCTGCATGTCTGGCTCGGCTACGGCCTGTTGCTCGGCCTGTATGCCCGCCTGGCCTGGGGCCTGCTCGGTCCGGCCGAGGCGCGCTGGCCGGCGCTCTGGCACCCCGACGCATGGCGTAGTGCCTGGCGCGCCCGGCGGGTTTTCGTGGCGCCCGAACGCTATGGCCACCACCCGGTCGCCAGCCTGGCCTATCTGCTGGTCTATGCCGGTTTGTCGGCGCTGCTGCTGAGCGGCCTCGCCCTCGCCGCCATCGACCGGAACGGCGGCCCGCTCTATGACTGGCTCGGCCATGCCGTCGAGGCCAAGGCCTACGCCCGCCTGCCGCACGAGGCCATGCATTACCTGATCTGGCTGTTCGTGGCCCTGCACCTGGCCGCCCTGGTCCTGCACCGGACCCGGCACGGCATACCTGTCGCCCAGGCCATGGTGACCGGCCATCAGTACCTAAAGGATGAACGATGAAGACCTTGCTGCTGTCCCTGATGCTGCTCCTGCCGGGCAGCGTCCTGGCCGACTCGCAGGCGGCCATCGCCGAACAGTTGCGCCAGGCCGCCAACGGCCAGGCCTCGGCGACGCGCGGCGAACAATTGTTCCGGGCCCGTACGGGTGTCGGCGAAGCCGCCTCCTGCACCGATTGCCATACCGACAATCCCCGTGCAATCGGCAGCCACATCCGCACCCGCAAGGCTATCGAGCCGCTCGCCCCGGTGGCCAACCCGGCCCGTTTCACCGACATGGCGAAGGTGGAGAAATGGTTCCGGCGCAATTGCCAGGACGTCCTCGGACGCGCCTGCACGGCCGGGGAAAAGGCCGACTTTGCCGCCTACATGATTGCCGTGAGGTAGGCCATGGCCGTCACCGCCAAGCAACTCATGCTCCTGGGCCTCTCCCTGGTCCTGCCTGTGGCCTGGGTCGCCCGCGGCCACGCCGGCCACGACGCGATCTTCCCGATGCCCGAGGACAAGGCCTATGTCGAGGAATGCGGCAGTTGCCACACCGCCTATGCCCCCGGCCTGCTGCCGGCGCGGTCCTGGGACCGGATGATGGCGGAACTGCATCGGCACTTCGGCGAGGATGCCAGCCTCGAGCCCGCCAGCCGGGCCCGGCTGGCCGCCGCCCTGCGCGGCCTGGCCGCCGACTCGGCCGGCGCCAACATGCTGATGCGCCGGATCGCCGCCGCGGTGCCGGCCGGCAGCACAACCCAGCGCATCACCGAGACCGGCTTCTTCAAGTACATGCATGACGAGGTGCCGGCCGCCATCTGGAAACGCCCGAAGATCGGCAACCCGGCCAATTGCGGCGCCTGCCACGTCAAGGCCAACGAGGGACGCTACCCCGAGGAGGAAGTGCGCATCCCGAAGTGAAGCGCGCCGCTCAGCAGTTCGCGCAGGGCGCCACCGGCAGGCCCTGGCGCAGCCAGCCCGGCCCGGCGGCACTGCCGGCCATGCCCTCGCGCACGTTGTAGACCTGGGTGAAGCCCAGCTTGAGCAACTGGCGCTGGAGCTGGGTGGTGCGGTTGCCGGTCCGGCAGATGATGGCGATGGCGGCATTGCGGTCGCCGCCGACCTGCTTCAGCAGCGCCTCGGCGAAATCCGACCGGCGCATGTCGATGGCCACGGCGCCGCGGGCGATGCCGGTCTGGCGCCATTCCTCCGGGCGGCGGATGTCGATCAGGGTCAACTGGCCGGCCTCGACGCGCTTGAGCGCCTCGGGCGCACCGAGTTCCGGCCCGGCGCTTTCCAGCGAACAGGCGTAGCCGCTCATGGCCAACAGGGCGACGGCGGCGAGATGACGCAGCGAACGGCGCATGGCCGGCTCCCTCAATGTTCGCCGCCGGCGTTCTTGCCGGCCGAGATACGGTCGCCGATCGCGAACAGCAGCCCCGAGATCACGAAGGTCATGTGGATGCCGACCTTCCAGGCCAACTGCTCGTTGGTCATGGTCTCGACATGCATGAAGGCCTTGAGCAGCTCGATACCGGAAATGGCAACGATGGAGCCGATCAGCTTCATCTTCAGCTCGGCGAAGCCGACGTGACCCATCCAGGACGGCCGGTCCTCGTGGTCGCCGGTATTGATCTGGGAAACGAAGTTCTCGTAGCCGGCGAACACGATGATGATCAGCAGGTTGGCCACCATCACCACGTCGATCAGGGACAGCAGGCCGACGATGACGTCGCCGCCCTCGGCGGTGAACACCAGGGGCACGAAGTGGAGGAACTCCTTGGCGAACTTGACCAGCAGCAGGGCCAGGGCCAGGACCAGGCCGAGGTAGAAGGGCGCCAGCAGCCAGCGGCTGCCGAAGATCAGGCGTTCCAGGGTGTGTTCGACTTGCTTCATTGCGGGGTTTCCTTGCGGGTTGCATACAGGCTGGCCGCCACCGAGGACAGCAGGATGACGGCGACGACGCCGAGGGCGAGGCCGATGGGTACCTTGTAGAGGTCGGCGATCAGCATCTTCAGGCCGACGAAGACCAGGACCAGGGCGAGGCCGTACTTGAGCAGGTGGAAGCGGCCGTTCAGGTCGCGCAGCAGGAAGTAGAGCGAGCGCAGGCCCATGATGGCGAAGATGTTGGAGGTGAAGACGATGAACGGGTCGGTGGTGACGGCGAAGATGGCCGGGATGGAGTCCACCGCGAAGATCACGTCCGAGGTCTCGATCAGGACCAGGACCAGGAACATGGGCGTGAACCAGCGCACACCGTCCTTCATGACGGTGAAGCGCTCGCCGTGGTAGCCGTCGGTGATACGCAGGTGACCGCGCAGCCACTTCAGGACCGGGTTGCCGTTCAGGTCCGATTCCGCCTCGGCGAAGATCAGCATCTTGAAGCCGGTGATGACCAGGAAGGCGCCGAACAGGTAGAGCACCCAGTGGAACTGCTGCACCAGCCAGGCGCCGCCCAGGATCATGGCCGCCCGCATGACGATCGCCCCGAGCACGCCGTAGACCAGGACCCGGCGCTGGTACTCGGCCGGCACGGCGAAGAAGCCGAAGATCATGATGAAGACGAAGATGTTGTCGACCGACAGCGACAGCTCGATCAGGTAGCCGGTGAGGAATTCCAGGGCCTTGGCGTCGGCCACCGCGCGCCCGACCGAGCCGTCCAGCCACCACCAGAGCAAGCCGCAGAAGGACAGCGAGAGGGCGATCCAGACGCCGGTCCAGGCCAGGGCCTCGCGGGCCGAGACGGTGTGGGCCTTCTTGCCGCCCAGGACGAACAGGTCCAGGGCCAGCATGGCCAGGACGAAGGCGACGAAGCCGGCCCAGAAGGCGGGGGTGACGA
The DNA here is from genome assembly GCA_013335435.1 of Thiobacillus sp. Classification (GTDB taxonomy): domain Bacteria; phylum Pseudomonadota; class Gammaproteobacteria; order Burkholderiales; family Thiobacillaceae; genus Parasulfuritortus. Next base: position 11,277 of record JAAXVP010000097.1, read on the forward strand.
TGCTGGTGAGTTCCATGGTTTACGCTCGAATGATGGCTTGCCGGGCACACCCCTCACCCCCGGCCCCTCTCCCCCAAGG
>JAAXVP010000380.1 GCA_013335435.1 Thiobacillus sp.
CCGGTCTACAAGCATCACCGGGCAGTGGCCCGGTTGCTGCTCATGAACGTCGCGTGTTCGCTTCTCATGCCGTACTTTCCGCAGGTCGACGTTACAATTTGGCGCGAATTTCCCGCCTACTCTGACGGGCGAAAAGCTTCCTCCGGGACGCCGAGCAGGCCGAGCAGCTGACGCTGCAGGTCCGTGAGCTGAACCTCGAAGACCTGCACGGTGTGGCCGTCTTGGGTCAGTTTGTGTCGCTCGGTGAGGCTGTACAGACGCAAGATCTGTTCAGTGGTGGGGTGTGCGCACTGACGCTGCTCCGGATACAGGGGAAGTTCCTCGATGCCCTCACGCTTCATGGCAAGACGCAGCTCGCGCTCGATGAGGGCCTGAACGAGCAGGGCAAGGAAATACAGGGTGAAGAGCGCCTCAATGCGGCCCTCGTTCTTCAGGAGCACGGGAGCGATCTCGTGCACCGTCTTGATCTGTTCGAAGCGCTTCTCGATCATGGGTTGGCCCTTGTGGGCCTGAAGAACCTGGGCTGCTGACAGGCTGCGATCGTTGGTCATCAACGGGTACATGCCATCGCTCCTGTGGTCGTAGGCGATGGCCTCCTCGTCGGTGCTCCACTCGATATCAAAGCGCCGCTTGGTGATCTTGCGGTAAGCGGTCTCGGGCCCTGGGCGGCCGCGGCGTGTTTGCTTGTACACATGGTCTTCACGCACGATGCGCTTGACCTTGAGGTAGCGGCCGACGTGGTGCGTCTCAAGGATCATTTTGAGCTTGAGATCGATCTCGGCGGCGCCCCGTAGCCGGGCCTTCGGGCCGGCCAGGCGTTCGTGCAGCTGCGTGAGCTGTTCCGTGGCTGCGGCGATGTTCCTGCGCCGCCGGGCCTCCTGGTGCAGGGTGAGCAATGCGCTCCAGACCCAGACGACCGACCAGACTTCCGCGGAGGGAAGCGGCGCCCGCCAGACGTACCAGCAGTCGCGCGGCCCGTCGCTGTAGCGCGGGTTGGGCCGGTCCCAGACACACTGCCAGTCCGGGGTGTTGGTCTGGATCCACTGGCGGAACTCTTCGTCTTCCAGGCGGCTGCGCGGCATCACGGTGACGAAGCGCCCGCCGGCGCGCTCGATCTCCTGCATGTTTTGTCGCGAACAAAGTTTACTGTCCGCCACATACAAGAAGTCCGAGCGGCCCGCCACCGCCCGCAGCGTGTTCCACGTTTCGATGTGGCTGCGCGACTCGCTCGCATTGCCGTCGGCACAGCGAAAGGCAACGGGGATGTTGCCGTCGGCACTCATGGTGAGAAAGAGCAGCAACTGCTTCAGGTCAGGGCGGTGCGCCTTGGAGTGCCCGTAGGTGATCACCGGGGCGCTTCGGCCGCGAATCTTTCGTCCCGAGGCGGCGCGATAGCTGCCGCAGAAGCTCACCGAGGTGGCGTCGTTATGGAATTCATCGAAGCGCACGCCAAAGCGGCTCCCGACCGCCAACGCCACCTCGGTGAGCAGCCCCGCCCGGTCGGCATCAAACAGGTGGTCCAGAGCGCGCCCGAGCCGATCGTCAGACAGACATTCCATCTCCTGGGGACGGATGCCGAACATCCCGCTGGCGAACCCGTGCACGCTCTCCTGCTGACGGTATATCGGCTCTCGCTCGACGATGATGGAGCGCAGCAGCACACCAAGAGCACGCGCATGGGGGACGGTGCAGCGCGCGTCGGAGGGAACGTATCGATCGAGCAGCTCTTCCAGACCGACCCGGTCGACGAAGTGATTGACGAGGGGTAAGGGACCCAGACGCTCGCTATGCAGGCTGAAGCGGGCGCGTTGCGGAGGAGATTGTTGCGTTGGCGCCATTCCTACGCTATTATCGTCGTAGGATTCCTAGACAGTCAAGTACCTTGTCCAAACGCAACCCAGAAAAAACAGCCGCTCTGGCACGCGAGCACCTCACTCGCATCCGCCACGCCCTAGCCGAGATCGACACCCTGTGCTCCGGCACCCTGCTCAAGCGGATGATGAAGTGCGGCAAGGCGAGTTGCCGCTGCCAGCAGGACCCAGCAGCCCGCCATGGGCCCTACTACGAGTGGGGGCGCATGAAGGCCGGCAAGCTCGTCCACCGCTACGTCTCGCCTGCGCAGGCCGTACTCCTGCACCAGGCGATCGCGAACTACCGAAAAGTGAAGAAGCTCCTGCGAGCGTGGGAAGACGAAACCGAGCGGCTCATAGACGCTGAAGCGCCCCGCAAACCCTAATCGCCCGACATGCCGGGGAAATTACGCGCAAATTCGACCGTCGACCTGCGGAAAGTACGGCGAGGCGGTGGATATAGCTCGGATTTCGTTGCCACCCGGATCAATCTCAAGACAACCATAGCAGCTTATTCCCCTGATGATACTGCTGCTGTCATCTCCCTCACCAAATATGGGATGGTAATGTGCGTTTTCCGTGGACAAGGCTGTTTTTATCTCGGAGAGCCTGGATAAAGATCTTTTCAGGTAAGGTGTCTGGGCATTTCCAGTTGCTGCCAGGAACAGGATCAGAAAGGGATTGCGATGACTGGCTTTTGGCCAGGACTGGCGAGCAATCTGGTACAAGAAATAGAATCCAAGAAAACTTAGTATCTGGGCTGTGTAAATAAAGGCTGTTTCCTTGGCCGTAAAATGCAGCACGGTAGCGAACGTCACCCAGTAGGTATACTTATCCTTGCCGGTCTCCAAGTAGCGCAAGATAGCCCATAAAAGCGCGACGCCAGCGAACGCTGCATACGCCTCGTTACGTACGTAGCGCCCATAGTAAAGCATATATGGCGAGATTAACATCAAGATCATGGCGATAATCGTACCGGCTTTGCCTAAATATCGTCGATACAACCACACCATTCACAGAAAGAACAAACGAGAGCCAGCAAGCAAGCAAGCAAGCAAAGCAAGCAAAGCAAGCTGGCTGTCTGGCACGGAGTTTGAACGTGCCTGTCTGCTGCGGCTGGCTTTGTTCGTAAGACCTGCGAGTG
>JAAXVP010000381.1 GCA_013335435.1 Thiobacillus sp.
CGGGCTCGGCGGGCAACGCCTTTGGGTCGTCACCCTGGCCCCCCAGGCGGCCTTCGCGCCGGCCTGGCAGCCGGTGGCCCTGGCCCTGATGGCCGGCATGCTGCTGGTTTTGCTGGCCGCGATCCTGATCGCCTACCGGCAGGCCGGCAAGCTGTCGCGCCCGCTGGAATGGCTGGCCGAGAACAGCAAGCGGATCGGCCGGCTCGACTTCGTCCCGCCCGCCGGGATGGCGACCGATATCGCCGAGGTCGCCCAACTGGCCTCGGCCCAGGCCGAAATGACCGACACCCTGCGCCGCTACCATGAACGCCTGGCCGCCCAGGCCGGGGAATTGCGCGAAAGCGAACAGCATTTCCGCAACGTCGCCAACAACGGCTCGATGCTCATCTGGACGTCCGGGGCCGACAAGCTGTGCGACTACTTCAACGAACCCTGGCTGCGCTTCACCGGCCGCACCCTGGAACAGGAACTCGGCCACGGCTGGATCGAGGGCGTGCATCCCGACGACCGCCGGCGTTGCCTGGACACCTATGTCGCGGCCTTCGAGCAGCGCGAACGTTTCACCATGGAATACCGCCTGCGCGCGGCCGACGGCAGCTACCGCTGGCTGCACGACGACGGCGTGCCGCAGTACGACAGCCGGGGGGCCTTCATCGGCTATATCGGCTACTGCCTCGACATCACCGAACGCATGCAGTCGGAAGCGGCCCTACGGGAGAGCGAACACAAGTACCGCCAGTTGTTCGAGTCCGCCAACGACGGCATCGTCATCTTCGACGGGCAGCACCTCGTCGACTGCAACGACAAGACGGCGGCGATGTTCGGCCTGGGCCGGCAGCAACTGTTCGGTCTGACGCCCGCCGATCTCGCTCCGGAATATCAGCCCGACGGCAGGAGATCCGACGAGGTCGCCGGACAGGTCATGGCCGCCGCGCTGGCTGGCCAAGTCCGGACCATCCAGTGGCAGGCCAGGCACCACGACGGCAGCCTGTTCTTCATCGAGGTGACGGTGAACCGGGTCGAACTGGACGGCATCCCCCACGTCCAGGCCATCCTGCGCGACATCACCGAACGCATCCAGGCCGAGGAGCAGATCCGCAACCTGGCCTATTTCGACCCCCTGACCAACCTGCCCAACCGCCGCCTGTTCATGGACCGCCTCGGCCAGGCCCTGCTCGCCAGCAGCCGCAACCACAGCTATGGCGCCCTGCTCATCCTCGACCTGGACAACTTCAAGGCCCTGAACGACACCCGCGGCCACGATGCCGGCGACCTCTTGCTGGTCGAGGTGGCCGGCAGCATCCTGGCCTGCGTGCGCCAGGACGACACCGTCGCCCGCCTCGGCGGCGACGAGTATGTCGTCATGCTGGAAGGCCTGGACCGGGACGAATCGGGCGCCGCCCGCCAGGCCGAGATGGTGGGCGAAAAGATACGCATCGCCCTGAACCACCCCTTCGCCGCCATCAACCATGGCTACCATGTCAGCACCAGCATCGGCCTCACCTTGTTCCGGGGCCACGACGTCTCGCCCGAGGGCCTGCTCAAGCAGGCCGACGTCGCCCTCTACCAGGCCAAGGATGCCGGCAAGAACGTGATCCGCTTCTTCAACCCGGACATGCAGGCCGAGATCGATGCCCGGCTGGAACTGGAGGCGGCATTGCGCCGGGGCATCGAGAACGCCGAACTGCGCCTCCATTACCAGCCCCAGTTCGACCAGCACGGCGGCCTGATCGGCGTCGAGGCCCTGTTGCGCTGGCAGCCGCCCGGCCAGCCCCTGGTCTTGCCCGGCAGCTTCATCGACCTGGCCGAGGAGACCGGCCTCATCCTGCCGATCGGCGCCTGGGTCCTGGAATCGGCCTGCCTGCAACTGAAACAGTGGCAGGAGGCCCCGGCCTGCCGCGACATCACCATCGCGGTCAACGTCAGCGCCAGCCAGTTCCGCCAGCCCGATTTCGCCCGCCACGTGGCCGACGTCCTGGCCTCCACCGGCGTAGCGCCGGGGCGTCTGAAGCTGGAACTGACCGAAAGCGTGGTCATGGACCAGACCGAGGCCGTGATCGCCCGCATGGAAACGATCCGCGCCCTGGGGGTGGGCTTCGCCATGGACGATTTCGGCACCGGCTATTCGTCGCTGTCCTACCTCAAGCGCCTGCCCCTGGACCAGCTGAAGATAGACCGGTCATTCATCCGGGACGTGCCGGGCGACCCCAACGACACCGCCATCGTGCTGGCCATCCTGGCCATGAGCGAGACCCTCGGCCTGCACGTCATCGCCGAAGGCGTGGAAACCACCGAGCAGCGCGATTTCCTCCAGCGCAACGGCTGCACGGCCTACCAGGGCTACCTGTACGCCCGGCCGATGCCGGCCGAGGACTTCAACGTCCTGGCCGCCGGGCTCCGGCCCCGGGGCTGACCGGACCGGGACTCAGAAGCCCCGGCCGCTGTCCAGTCGACGCAGCAGGCCGAGGTCGACCTCGCGGAAGGCCAGCATGCGGCGACCACCGTGGTCGCGCATGAACTCCTCGGCATCGGCCCGGCTGGCGAACGGCACCAGTTCGTGGCCCATGGGCCCGAGCACGTCGGAGCCGATCACGTAGACCGCGGTGCGGGCGTCGATGCGCTGGAGGCCGTAATACTCGGTCACCCCGATGGCCTTGATGGCGGCCGGATCGTGGCCGGGGGCATAGCGTTTGAGGTCGAGCAGGAACTTGAACAGGTCCTTGGCGCCGTCGAAGTGATGGGCATGGCCGTCCTGCCAGGCCACCGTCGCCACCCAGGCCGGGTATTTCGACACCACCATGCCGCAGACCGGACAGAGGTCGTGCCCGGCCGGGGCCGGGAAGTCCGCCGCGCGAACGGGCAGGACCAGGGCGAGTGCCAGGAGCAGCCAGGCGGGAAGGCGGTAGGTCATGGTCGTTTCACTTTCGTCACGGATCTATCCATTTCAGCCCATCCCCCCACCCCAGCCCTCCCCCGCCCGCGGGGGAG
>JAAXVP010000382.1 GCA_013335435.1 Thiobacillus sp.
AGCGGCTCTATTCGCAGCCCACCTACCGCAGCCTGCTCCAGGCCTACGGCGAAGGCCAGGAGGTGATGCTGGGCTATTCCGATTCCTGCAAGGACGGCGGCATCCTGGCCTCGGCCTGGAACCTGTACGAAGCCCAGAAGCGGATCATGGCCCTGTCCGACCGCCATGGCGTGCCCTGCCGGCTGTTCCACGGCCGCGGCGGCACCCTCGGCCGCGGCGGCGGCCCGACCCACGAAGCCATCCTGGCCCAGCCGCCGGGCACGGTGCGCGGCCAGCTCAAGCTCACCGAGCAGGGCGAGGTGCTGTTCTACAAGTACAACAACATGGAGACCGCGGTCTACGAACTGACCCTGGGCGTCACCGGCACGCTCAAGGCCAGCCGCCAGCTGGTCCGGCCGGTGGCCGAGGACCGCAAGGACTACCTGGCCATCATGGACGAGATGGCGGCCGAGGGCGAGGCGGTCTACCGCGACCTGACCTGCAACACCGAGGGCTTCCTCGACTATTTCTACGAAGTCACGCCGATCCAGGAGATCGGCCAGCTCAACATCGGCTCGCGCCCGTCGCACCGCAAGAAGGGCGACCGTTCGCTGGCCTCGGTGCGCGCCATCGGCTGGGTGTTCGCCTGGGGCCAGTCGCGCCACGCCCTGCCGACCTGGTATGGCCTGGGCGGCGCCATCGAACGCTGGCGCAACCACGACCCGGCCCGGCTGGCCAAGCTGCAGACCATGTACCGAGAGTGGCCGTTCTTCCGTACCCTGCTCTCGAATGCCCAGATGGCGCTGTACAAGGCCGACATGGGCATCGCCCGCGAATACGCCGAGCTGTGCCTGGACCGGCAGGCCGGCGAGCGCATCTTCGAGAAGATCCGCCTGCGCCACCAGCGCGCCGTGGTGCAGATCCTCAACGTCGCCGACCTCGGCCGGCTGCTGGAGGAAAGCCCCGAGCTGGCGGTCTCGCTGGCGCACCGGAACCCGTACCTGGACCCGCTCAACCACATCCAGGTGATCCTGCTGAAGAAGCTGAGGGCGGGGCCGGAGGGCGAGAATCCCTGGCTGGAGCCGCTTCTGCGCTCGATCAACGCCATCGCGGCGGGGATGCGGAATACGGGGTGACGACTCCTGTGCTGCGAGGATTGTTTTCAGGGCCGCCGATATGCTTGAGAAAGGCCCTCCGTACATCTCACATGCATGCTGGAGAACGCATCGAATTCCGGAGCGTAAATTGTCCGGACATATCCCGAATCCTCCGACCAAGAATATGGCACGGAAAGGATGGATAGCTAGCCGCGACGGCACGAAATCTTCGATTGACTGTGCAAGCCGTGGGTAGCGATACTTAAACGGCAATCCGGCACCTCGAAAACACGATTTGGCCGGAACGGCACTGTAACTATTCGAATTTACGTCATTGCATTTTCAAAAAATGAAGGTTTTCGAGGCGCCCAATTAGCCTCTTTCAGACAAGGCTTGAAGTTTTTACACGCCCCATGCCCGAGAATAAAGACCCTCTCCAAGCGCGGCCTGACAAACCGCAAGCATTGCCTGGTTCGTCCCTGTGTCATAGCTCGAAAATACCCTGGCAATTCGACGCTGAGACCACTGAGGTATTCGAAGACATGTTGATTCGTTCGATACCCCAGTATCAGATTATGCGGCAACTCGTATTTGATATTGGCAGGGGGTTCGTTCAACCCAACACCCATATCGTTGATTTGGGTTGCTCGAAGGGGGAGGCGCTGACGCCCTTTGTCAGCGCATTTGGCGAGAAAAACCATTATCTTGGAGTCGAAGTTTCAAAACCGATGTTGCAGGCGGCTCGGGAACGGTTCGCCGCACATGAGTCAGCATCGCACGTCGAGATTCGCGAGCTTGATCTGCGCGTATCCTATCCATGCGCACCAACCTCACTTACCTTGTGCATCCTGACGCTGCAGTTCCTGCCTCCCGGATCTCGTATGAAAGTGCTGCAACAGGCTTGCAACGAAACGCTCCCTGGGGGGGCCATGATTTTGGTTGAAAAGATTCGGGGTGCGTCCGACGAGCTGGACCAGTTGATGGTCGAGCATTACCACCTCTTCAAACAGGCCCAGGGATATTCCAAAGAGGCCATCGAGCGGAAACGCCAAGGGCTCAAGGGCGTGCTGGTGCCGTTGACCGCCCGAGAAAATGAACACTTGCTGCGTGATGCAGGCTTCACCCAGGTGGACACATTCTGGCGTTGGCTGAACTTTGCCGGCTGGATCGCCGTGAAAGGGTAACTTCGGCGATCTGCGAGACAGGCATCGTTCGAAAATCGCCAAAATAAATATGCTCGATTACTTCACTGCGCTATTTAAGGCACGCTACCGGCCAGAAGATGACGGTTTTCTCGGCCAACTCCTCCCCCCAGCCACCGATGCCGCCGACCTGTTGATCCAAAATCCCTGGATCCAGCCGCTGCAAATTATGGCCTGGGCAGACCGGCTGGGACTCTTCGATAGCCTGAACAAACGGAGTCAGGCTTCAAGTGCTGAGCTGGCGGGCGATACCGGATTGAACGTACGGGGTATCGAGGCCTTTCTCGGCGTCCTGCTGGCATTGGGCCTGGTCGCACGCTGTGCGGAAGACGACTATGTCCTGCAACCCATCGCCCAGGATTACCTGGTCTCCAGAAACCCGTTTTATGTCGGGTTTTCACTTTATCGGGGCGTCGACAAGCATCTGCCATATACGCTATTACAGGCTCAAACACCTTGGCAACGCTGGCTGCAGCACCCGCTGGGACAGCAGCTTTACGACAAGGCGCTATACCTGTTTCGGCCGCTGGCCTTCGGGCGCCTGCGCCGCTTACGCGAACAACATAGCCGCAACTTGGCGGCCGGTGTGGCGGCAGCCCATAGACCGGAGTTCGATGCGCCCCGTACCGTGGTGGATATCGGCGGCGGCAGCGGTACGTTTGCTATCCCCCTGGCGCAACGGCGAGCG
>JAAXVP010000383.1 GCA_013335435.1 Thiobacillus sp.
GCCTGTCCCGGGTTGCAGGACTTTTCAGCGGCCGGGGGTTTAACATCGACAGCCTGTGTGTGTCCGAAACCACGGACCCTCTTGATTCGAGGATTACCCTCGTGGCTGTGGGAGACATGACCATTCTCGAACAGATCAAGACAGCGGCAGCCTGATGCACAGGTGGAGTGTTTCTGTTCACCGCGGATGATGCCCTGGAGGGCGCCCAGAATCGTGGTGCGGGTGACGGAAACGTCGTTCGCCCCGCGGCTGAAGACCGGGAACGCGAGGTTCGAGAAGACGACGTCGCCGATCGTCGCGCCGCCATCCAACCGCACCGCCGCGCAGGCCCGGTCGTCCGTACGCCGCGTCTCCACGGCATTGGTGTTCGCGGCGCTGCTCATCGCCGGGGCGATCCTCTACCCGGCCGAGCCGGGCAAGCGCTAGCAGAGTTGAATCGAGGTAGGCAGGATGCCCGCGACCGATTTCGGAGCAGACAGAGACGAGAATGCCGCCAAGGACCCCAGCAGTTCTCATTTCAAACCCACGCAAGGCGGCTGTTGGCGTAGGTTGGCGCACGAGGATTGGCAGACTTGGGCGATGAAGATTGAGGGAAACTACGGCTGTTCTGAAAATAATGCTGGTAAACAGTGTGTTATGGTGTTAACCTCGAACTTGATCGAAGTATTGATGATTTTCAGGTGCCCAGCCCATTTCAACCGTTGCCCCCATCCCCCTGCCGAGCCCCGCCGTCGCCTTGATCGAGAAGGTTCGAGATGCATTCCGGGCTTTACCGGACGGGCGCAAGCGAAGCAACGCCCGGCTCTATGAGATGGAGGATGCGGCCCTGTCGGCCTTCGCCGTGTTTTTCTCGCAAAGTCCGTCCTTCCTCGATAGCCAAGTCAGGATGCAGAAGCAGTTGGGGCGGAACAATGCCTCTTCGCTGTTCGGGGTGCATGAGATTCCCTGCGATAACCAGATTCGCAATCTGCTGGATCCGGTGCCGCCGGAAACGGTGTACCCGGTCATGGCCGAGATTGGCGATGCCCTGTACCAGCAAGGCTATCTGGCGGGATTTCGCTCGATCAACGACACCTTGCTGATTGCCCTGGACGGCACTGATTTCTTCTCCTCGGAAAAGATTTCCTGTGCCTGTTGCAGCGAGACTCGCCTGAAGAACGACAGGGTTCTCTATCGCCACATTGCCGTGACGCCGGTGCTGGTGGCGCCGGGCCAGGCGAACGCCATCCCGTTGCCACCGGAATTCGTGCAGCCCCAGGACGGCCAGGACAAGCAGGACTGCGAATTGGCCGCCTCGGCCCGCTGGCTGGCGCGCTGGGGCGAGCACTACCGCCCGTGGCGCATCACCTACCTGGGCGACGACCTCTACTGCCATCAGTCGCATTGCCTGCGGGTGCGGGCGCAACAGGCCGACTTCCTGTTCACCTGCAAGCCCGAATCCCATGCCACGCTCTACGAGTGGGTCGGCGATTTCGAGCGCAACGAGCAACTCGGCCGCGTCGTACAGGCGCGACGCGTCGGCAAGAAGCACTTTACCGACACCTATCGCTATGTCCATCAAGTGCCATTGCGCAACACGGACGATGCCGTGATGGCCAACTGGCTGGAACTGGTCACCACCGATGCCCGCGGTGCCATCGTCTTCAAGAACGCCTGGGCCACCTCGCATGCCATCACCGACCACAACGTCGCCGCTCTGGCCTCCGCCGGGCGGGCGCGTTGGAAAATCGAGAACGAGAACAACAACACCCTCAAGACCAAGGGCTACCATTTCGACCACAACTTCGGACACGGCAAACAGTTCTTGGCCAACCTGTTCGCCACCCTGATCTTGTTGGCCTTCTTGGTCCATACCGCCCTGGACTGGATGGACACCCGTTACGCCAAGGTGCGCAGCCTGCTGCCCTCCCGCCGCACCTTCTTCGAACACCTGCGCGCCTTGCTACAGTACCTGCCGTTCGATGACTGGGATCACCTCATGCGCTTCATGCAGCAGCGCCTCGCTCCCAACGCCCCAGACACCGGCTGACTTACCCGATCCAACAGTCCTTACCCTCACCACCCACTACCATGGAATTTGAAATGAGAACTGCTGCGCCTTCGGCAGGCATCATTCCGGGCCGGGCTGAAGCGGCAGACTGTCATTGGAGGACGGGGACCACTTCCTGGTCAGTGCCGTGCCACGGCTGGAGAGGGCCGGGAAGGCGCAAGACGATATTCTGCTTGCGCAACCGCAAACCGTGTATAGTCCGCCCCGGAAACGAGCTGTGTGTCATCCGGTCGGCAGCTCGCTCCCCTCGCGGTTGTTTTCCTCCCGGCAAATGCCGAGCGCCCCGAAGCCTCCCATCCGAAAAAGTAGTTCCGCCTGAACCGGCTCTGTTGGCGTCATGCCGCAGCAGGTCGTTCGCAGGAGATTTTCTTGTCCCAATCGTTTGCCATGCTCGGCCTGTCGGCCGAACTAACCCGCGTTGTCGCCGAACAAGGCTACAGCGAACCGACGCCGGTACAGGCGCAGGCCATTCCGGTCATCCTTGCGGGACGTGACGTTCTCGCCGGGGCGCAGACCGGCACCGGCAAGACCGCCGGTTTCACGCTGCCGCTGTTGCAGCGGTTGTCTACCCCGGTGGCCGCCGGCGGAGCCCCTGCCGCGCACGCGCCGCGGCGCGTCCGGGCGCTGATCCTGACGCCAACGCGCGAACTCGCCGCGCAGGTCGAAGAGAGCGTGCGGACCTACGGCCACTACCTGACCCTCAAATCCACCCTGATCTACGGCGGCGTAAACATCAACCCGCAGATCGACGCGCTGCGACGAGGTGTCGACATACTGGTCGCCACGCCCGGCCGTCTGCTCGACCACCTGCAGCAGAAGACGGCCAGTCTGACGCATGTCGAGATTCTGGTACTCGACGAAGCCGACCGCATGCTGGACATGGGCTTCATCCGCGACATCCGGCGCATCC
>JAAXVP010000384.1 GCA_013335435.1 Thiobacillus sp.
GCAAGGTGCTGGTGTTGAATTTCTGGGCCCCCTGGTGCCCACCCTGCCGCCAGGAGATCCCCGGCTTCATCCGTCTGCACCGGCAATATGGCGGCCAGGGACTGCAATTCGTCGGCGTCGCCCTGGATGCGCCCGACAAGGTCGCGGCCTATGCCGATGCCGCCGGCATCTCCTATCCGCTGCTCCTGGGCACGACGGACGCCGGCGATCTGGCCCGCGCCGCCGGCAACCGCCTGGGCGGCCTGCCCTACACCCTGGTCCTCGACCGCCGGGGCAATGCCGTGGCCAGCCACACCGGCGCCCTCGACGAGGCCCGCCTGGAAGACTTGATCAAGCCCCTGCTATGAACGCCGAAATCGCCAAACCATCCCGTTCCATGATCAACCTGGTCGGCCGCGCGATCGGCGACTACAGCATGATCCGCAATGGCGACCGGGTCCTGCTCGGCCTCTCCGGCGGCAAGGACAGCCTGTCCCTGCTGCACGTCCTGCTCAACCTGAGGAACCGCGCCCCGATCAAGTTCGAACTGGCCGCCTGCACGGTCGACCCGCAATCGCCCGAGTTCGACCCCTCGCCGCTCAAGCCCTACATGGCCGAATTGGGCATACCCTATTTCTACGAGAGCCAGCCCATCGTCGAGGCAGCCGAGAAGCACATGCACGGCACCTCCTTCTGCGCCTATTGCTCGCGCATGCGGCGCGGCATCCTGTACCGGACCGCGCGCGAGAACGGCTACAACGTCCTCGCCCTGGCCCAGCACCTCGACGACCTGGCCGAGACCTTCATGATGTCGGCCTTCTTCGGCGGCAGCCTGCGCACCATGAAGGTCCACTACCTGAACGACGCCGGCGACATCCGGGTGATCCGGCCGCTCTGCTACGTGCGCGAACGCCAGACCCGCGACTTCGCCGCCAACGCCGGCCTGCCGGTGATCAGCGAGAATTGCCCGGCCTGTTTCGCCAAGCCCATGCAGCGCTACCAGATGAAGCTCCTGCTGGCCGAACAGGAACGCCAGCACAATATCCTGTTCGCCAACCTGCTCGGCGCCATGCGGCCCCTCATGGGGGATGCGTTCGTCGCTCCCGCGCAGGCGAGAGCCCAGCCCGATCAAACTGGATTCCCGCCTGCGCGGGAATGACAAATCCTTTGCCGACATTGCTATCTGCCTGATTCCCCATTAGAATCCCGCCCCTTTCCCCGGCTTGTCCGGTTTTTCCGTCCTTGCCCCACCGGTCGCGCGGGGGGCTGAAAACCAAAAGGAGCTTCAATGCGACATTACGAGATCGTTTTCATCGTCCATCCGGACCAGAGCGAGCAGGTGCCCGCGATGATCGAGCGCTACCGCGCCCTGATCGCCGGCAACGGCGGCCAGATCCACCGCCTGGAAGACTGGGGCCGCCGCCAGCTGACCTACACCATCCAGAAGGTCCACAAGGCCCACTACGTTCTGATGAACATCGAGTGCGACCAGCCGACCATGGACGAACTGGAGCACGGCTTCCGCTTCAACGACGCCATCCTGCGCCACCTCACTATCAAGCGCGACGAGGCCATCACCACGCCGTCGCCGATGATGAAGGAAGAGAAGGCCCGCAACCTGCTGGCCCCGCAGGCCGCCGAGGCCGCCCCGGCCGAAGCCGCTGCCGCCTGAGTTGGAGCGTAATCGGGTCGAGATCGAAGGCCGCGTCCTCGTTACCGACGGACTGCGCCGCACCCCCGCCGGACTGCCCTGCCTGAACCTGCGCCTCCTGCACGAGTCGCAACAGCGCGAAGCAGACCACGAGCGCCGGGTGAGTTGCGAGATGGAAAGCGTCGCCTACGGCCAGCCAGCCAGTCTGCTGGCGAAGCTGAAGGAAGGCGACCGGGTCAGATTGACCGGCTTCCTGGAACGCAAGAGCCTGCGCGATCCCCGCCCGATACTGCACGTAACCGAATTCGAGATTAAGGAGTAACAAAATGGCATTCGTTCGCCGCAAGCCCCTGGACAAGAAGGGCAAGCCCGCCGGTGGCGCCCTGTTCCGCCGCAAGAAGTTCTGCCGCTTCACCGTCGACAAGGTCAAGGAGATCGACTACAAGGACGTCGACGTCCTCAAGGACTTCATCACCGAGAACGGCAAGATCATCCCCAGCCGCATCACCGGCACCCGCGCCCACTACCAGCGCCAGCTCGGTGTCGCCATCAAGCGCGCCCGCTTCCTGGCCCTGCTGCCTGGTTGGACTGGCACGGGAGATTGCCTATGAGGGCGCATCGCATGGATCAATCGAGATCCGCCAGCGGGATCTCAACTGCTACGGGATATCCACCCGCCCGCTCCACATCTGCCTCTCCTATACCGATGACCCCTTCATCCCGGGGATCAGCAACAATGCAACCGGAGCACAGAAATTTCTGGGAAGACTCAACATTCCCCTCCGAGACGAGAAGAAAGGCTGGCTGGTCTGGGAAGAGATCCCCGATGAGCACCGGAGAACCATCACCAGTGCCCTGGCCCAGCAGCTGCTTGCCCATGGCGGGAAGATCTCGCGCCTCTTTGCAGAGTCCTACCTCTTCCCGGCTGAACCGGAGCGGACACCGCTCCGGAATGCCCAGGAGTTTGCAACCCTCCTGAATGCCTGTGGCCGGTGGTCGCGGCCCCGGGTGGGGGGGAGTATCTGCCGGGGCGACAGGGGAGTCGCCTACCGGCAGGCCGAGCATATGCTCACCAACCACCGGGCCATCATCCGTGAGCTGCTCCAGTTTATTCTTGATACCGGCGTCTCCGAGCTCTCCCACCTCCAGTACATCCATGTCGGGAACCGGTATCCTGACACGATCGTGGGTATCGGGGCAGGCATGGCGCTTTCCCGGCTGAATATGGATAAACCCATCCTGATCATGGTTGAACAGCCGGAAGACCCGGGAGTCACCAAGGTATCCCTGCGAACCACAGAGAGCGTGGTGGGGAAGGGGGTCGATC
>JAAXVP010000385.1 GCA_013335435.1 Thiobacillus sp.
GGGGAGGGGAGCAAGCAAGGCCGCCCCTCCCCCTCGAGGGGGGAGGGGTGCGCGGCAGCGCGGGAGAGGGTGGAGTCGGTCAAGCCCAGATTGCGAACCGGGCTTGTTCCGCCATGAACGGTTAGGAGACAGACATGCTTTCAGCACAGGACATGCGGGAGGCCGCCGCCCACGGGCGCACGGTCAAGGCCATCTACGTGTACGAGGCGCCGGTACGGCTGTGGCACTGGGTCAACGCCCTGGCCATCACGGTGCTGGCGATCACCGGCTACTTCATCGGTTCGCCCCTGCCCAGCATGCCGGGCGAGGCCAGCGACCACTTCCTCATGGGCTACATCCGGTTCGCCCACTTCGCCGCCGGCTACGTCCTCCTGGTGGGCTTCCTGGGGCGCATCTACTGGGCCATCGTGGGCAACCACCACGCCCGCCAGCTGTTCAAGCTGCCGATCACCAACCGCAAGTGGTGGAGCGAGGTGCTGTTCGAGCTGCGCTGGTACCTGTTCATCGAGCCGGACCCGAAGAAATACGTCGGCCACAACCCCCTGGCCCAGCTGTCCATGTTCTTCATGGTCACCCTGACCATGGTGTTCATGATCTGCACCGGCTTCGCCCTGTACGGCGAGGGCGCCCAGGAAGGCAGCTGGTCGCACGCCGTGTTCACTTCCTGGGTGATTCCCCTGTTCGGCCAGAGCCAGGACGTGCATACCTGGCACCACCTGGGCATGTGGGTGATGGTGGTGTTCATCATGCTGCATGTCTATGCCGCCATCCGGGAAGACATCATGTCCCGCCAGAGCATGGTCTCCACCATGCTGTCCGGCTGGCGCCTGTTCAAGGACGACAAGCCCTGATCGGCTGCCTGCCATGACCGTTGCTCTCCTCCCTGCCTCCTTCGCAGCAGGACTTGTCGGCGCCGCGCACTCGCAGGGTGCGCACGCCCGACCTTTTTTCCGCCCACCACCGGGCCTGTCGAGCCGCCGGCCGCCCCATCCGGGCCACATGCTGCAAAGCCATTTCCTCGCCCCCAGCGGCATGACCCAGGGCGAACTGGCCCGCCTGCTCGGCGTCTCCCGGCGCCGGGTCAACGAACTCCTGAACGGCCGTCGCGGCGTCAGCCCGGACACCGCCCTGCGCCTGGCCAGCCACTTCAACACCGATCCCACCCTGTGGACCGCCTGGCAGTCGGCGTTCGACCTGCACCAGGCCTGGCGCACCCTGCGCCGCGCGTCCCTTTCCTGAGAGACCGACAACATGACCGCCCGCCGCGACTCCGCCCCCGCTGTTACGCCCCCCGTTACAGACCCGGTCCTCGACTACGACTGCGACATCCTGATCCTCGGCATCGGCAACCTGCTCTGGGCCGACGAGGGCTTCGGCATCCGCGCCCTGGAGACCCTGCACCAGGGCTGGCGTTTCCGGCCCGGCGTGCGCCTGCTGGACGGCGGCACCCAGGGGCTCTACCTGCTGCCCTACGTGGAGGGCTGCCGGCGCCTGCTGGTGCTGGACGCGGTGGACTACGGCCTGGAGCCGGGCACCCTGAAGATCGTCCGCGACGGCGACGTGCCCGCCTTCATGGGGGCCAAGAAGATGAGCCTGCACCAGACCGGCTTCCAGGAGGTCCTGGCGGTGGCCGGCCTGCGCGGCTGGCGGCCGGAGGCGGTGTGCCTGGTGGGCATGCAGCCGGAGATGCTGGAGGACTACGGCGGCAGCCTGACCGACACGGTGAAGGCGGCGCTGCCCGCTGCCCTGGACGCCGCCCTGGCCAACCTGGCCGACTGGGGCGCCCGGCCGGAGCGTCGCACCGAGCCGCCCGGGCCGGACGAGCGCCTCACCTTCGACAGCCTGGACATCGCCCCCTACGAGGCCGAGCGGCCCAGCGCCGAGGCGGCCTACCGCATGGGCGACGCCCGCTTCCTGAACGAGGGGGGCGCCTGATGTGCGTCGGCATCCCCATGCAGGTGGTCAGCTGCGACGGCCTCGTCGCCCTGTGCAGCGGCCGGGGCGGCGAACGCCGGCTCGACCTCAGCCTGGTCGGCGAACAGTCGCCGGGCACCTGGCTGCTCGCCTTCCTGGACAGCGCCCGCGAGGTCATCGACCCCGCCACCGCGGCCCAGATCGACACCGCCCTGGACGGCCTGGAGGCGGCCATGAACGGCGAGACCGACCTGACCCGGTTCTTCGCCGACCTGATCGACCGGCCGCCCGAGCTGCCGGCATTCCTGAGAGGAGATACACCATGAGCCTGAACCACCCCCTGCTGGCCCGTCTGGCCGAAACGGCCGGCCGCACGGTCGCCAGCCCCGCCGAACTGGACGCCCTGCTCGCCGAAGCCGGCGACTGGGTGTTGTTCTGCGGCGGCAACCCGGTGCAATACCCGGAATGCCTGGACGTCGCCGTGGTCCTGCCGGAACTCCTGGCCCTGCACGGCGGCCGCGTCCACGGCGCGGTGGCGGCTCCCGATCTGGAGGCCCCGTTGCAGGCGCGCTACGGTTTCAACCGTTGGCCCAGCCTGGTCTTCCTGCGCGACGGCGACTATGTCGGGGTGATCTCCGGCATGCGCGACTGGTCGGTGTTCGTCGGCCAGTTCGCCGAGATGCTCGCCGCCGCCCCGTCGCGACCGCCCACCGTGGGCATCCCGGTCGCCGCCGCCGTCCCGTCTGCCTGCCATTGAGGTCCGCCATGAAGCCCTTCCACATCCCCGTCGTCGCCATCGGCCCCGGTTCCCAGCCCGAGAGCGAGCCCGTCAACTATTTCGAGATGCCCCACGACATGCACACCTACCGGCCGCCGGTGCTGCCGGAGCCGGAGGAGATGGCCGGCCGCGCCGAGGTCAAGGCGGTGCTGGAGGGCATCCTGGCCGGCCTGGTCGCCGGGGCGGGCGGCGTCGACCTGGCCGGCCTGGCCCCGGAGGCCGTCACCCTGCTCGGCCAGGTGCTCGGCGAGGGCGAGG
>JAAXVP010000386.1 GCA_013335435.1 Thiobacillus sp.
TGGAGGCGGCGCACCTGGTGAAGTGGTACGCGCAGGAGCACGTGCTGCTTTGCCTGAGACCGGCGTTCTTCATCGCGGGCGCGATCGGCGTGTTCGTCAGCCAGGCGGCGGTGATGAAGGTATTCGGCCTCGGTGGTGGGCAGGGCGCCCAGGCTGTTGGCATCGAGCTGACTGGGCTCTATGCCCGGGCCGACGGTCGAGGCTTCGCCACCTTGCGGACGCCGCGCGGCCCGCTGTCAGGCATCGCCGGCGAGGAGATCCTGCCCGGCGTGCGCCTCCGGCAGGTCGGCAACGACCACGTTATCCTGATGATCGACGGCAGCGAGCGTCGCCTCGAATTGCTGGTCACGCCCCCCGCAACCCTCAATTTGACATCGCCGGCCCAACCGTGAGAACCCCATGCCACGCAATTGCCCCATTCCGCATCGTTCGTCAGCCTGCGAAATCGCCGTAGGCGCAGGCTTGCCCGCGCCTACGGGGCAACTGTCCGCCCTCAAGCGGCTGGCCGCCGGCCTGGCCCTGGCGGTTGCGCTCTGCGCCGGCCCGGCGCAGGCCGCCGAGAACAAGGTCACCCTCAACTTTGTCAATGCGGACATTGAGTCGGTGATGAAGGCGATGGGGGACATGACGAAGCAGACCTTTGTGGTGGATCCGCGGGTCAAGGGCACGCTGCAGATCACGTCGCCGCGACCGGTATCGCCGGGTACTGCCTACGAGATTGTTCTGGCGGCGCTGCGCATGCAGGGCTATGCGGCGGTGCAAGGGGACGGTGTGGTACGCATCGTGCCGGAGGCGGACGCCAAGTTCTACGCCCCGCCGAGCACGGGCAAGGGCAAGCGTAGGATCGCCGGCGAGATGATGACCCGGGTATTCGTCTTCCGCCACGAATCCGCGCTCCAGATGCTGCCGGCGCTGCGCCCGCTGGTGGGTGCCAGCAGCGCGATGAGTGCCGATGCCGGGACCAATTCGCTGCTTGTAACGGACTATGCCGACAACCTGGAGCGCCTGGCCGGGATCGTCGAGACGCTGGACGTGCCGAGCGCGGACGAACCGGTCCTGGTGCCGCTCAAATATGCGGCCGCCACGGATGTCGCCGGCCTGATCGGCAAGCTGTTCGGCAGCCCGTCCGGCAGTGCGGCGAGCGACCTCGGCCGGCTGGACGTTGCCGTGGATACGCGCAGCAACAGCCTGATCGTGCGCGGACGCGACCGCAGCCTGGTATCGCGGGTACAGAACATGGTGGCCGCGCTGGACACGCCCACCCAGGTGGCCGGCAACGTCCACGTGATCTACCTGAAGAATGCCGAAGCGACCAAGGTGGCGGAGACCTTGCGCAAGATCGTCAGTGCCGACACCTCGGCCCAATCGGCGGACGCCAAGGCGGCGCCGGCCACCCCGGCGGCGTCGGTGCCGACCGGCGGGGCGGGCATGGTGCAGGCCGACCCGGCCAGCAACGCCCTGATCGTCACCGCCCCGGAAGCCGTCTTCAACAACATCAAGGCGGTGGTCGAGAAACTCGACGTGCGTCGTGCCCAGGTCCTGGTCGAGGCCCTGATCGCCGAGGTCTCGGCCGACAAGGCGGCCGAGTTCGGCATCCAGTGGGTGGGGGCCGCCAGTTCCAACGGTGTCGGTAACGGCGCCAAGGTGTTCGGCGTATTCGGCAACAGCGACACCGGCGGCACCAACATCGGCACGATCCTCGGTGCCGCCGCCGGCGGCAATCCGGCCGCCGCGGCGGCGGCGGCGACGGGGTTCAATCTCGGCCTGTTCAAGGACAAGAGCCTGGGGCTCCTGGCCCACGCCCTGGAGACCCAGGCGGGAGCCAACATCCTGTCCACCCCGACCCTGCTCACCCTCGACAACGAAGAGGCCAAGATCTCGGTCGGCAGCAACGTGCCCTTCACCACCGGCCAGTACACCATGACGGGGAGCGGCAACACCGCCTCGCCGTTCCAGACCATCGAGCGCAAGGACGTCGGCCTCTCGCTCAAGGTCAAGCCGCAGATCAGCGAGGGCGGCACGGTACGCCTGCAGATCGCCCAGGAAGTCTCCAAGCTGCGCGCCAACACCACCGACCTGACCCTGTCGAGCACCGACAAGCGGGCCATCGAATCGACCGTGCTGGTCGACGACGGCCAGATCGTCGTGCTTGGCGGCCTGATCGAAGAGCAGGTCGAGGACACCGAGGACAAGGTCCCCGGCCTGGGCGACCTCCCGGTGCTCGGCCACCTGTTCCGCTACGACACGCGCAAGCACGTCAAGACCAACCTGATGGTGTTCCTGCGCCCGGTCATCGTGCGCAATGCCCAAGATGCCGCGGCGGTCACCCACTCCCGCTACGACTACATCCTGGGCCAGCAGCAGGCCGGTATGCCGGAGCACAAGGCGCTCCTGCCCGACGTCGCGGCGCCGACCCTGCAATACGACCTGAACCTGGCTGGACCGGCCAAGCCCTGAGCCGCCCGCGATGAAACGTCTCCCGTATGCCTACGCCCGCACGGCCGGGGTGATGGTCGAGCCGGACGGCCATGGCGGCCTCGCCGTCCTGGCCCGCGCCGACGCCGGGCCCTGGGCCCTGGCCGAATTGCGCCGGGCCAGCGGCCTCCCGATCACGGTCGAGATCCTCGCCGCCGAGGCCTACGAGGCCGCCCTCTCGGCCCGCTACGCGGAAGGCGAGGGCGGGGCGCTGGCCGACGGCTTCGGCAGCGAGGCCGACCTCGCCAGCCTGATGCAGGACAGCGCCCGCATCCAGGACCTCCTGGAGGCGGACGACGACGCCCCGATCATCCGCATGATCAACATGGTGTTCATGCAGGCCTTGAAGGACGGCGCCTCGGACATCCACATCGAGCCGTTCGAGTCCCGTTCCGCGGTCCGCTTCCGGGTCGACGGCGTGCTCAAGGACGTGTTCGAGCCGCCGCGCGCCCTGCACGCCGCCCTGGCCTCGC
>JAAXVP010000098.1:0-10000 GCA_013335435.1 Thiobacillus sp.
TCCAGCCCGGCCACATCTTCCCACTGCGCGCCCAGCCGGGCGGCGTGCTGGTGCGCGCCGGCCACACCGAGGCCGGCTGCGACCTGGCCGCCATGGCCGGCCTGGAGCCGGCGGCGGCGATCTGCGAGATCATGAACGAAGACGGTTCCATGGCCCGCCTGCCCGACCTCATCGAATTCAGCCAGGTCCACAATCTCAAGATCGGCACCATCGCCGACCTGATCCATTACCGGGCCGCCAACGAGAGCCTGGTGCGCCGCGTCGGCGAGCGCGCGATCGATACCCCCTATGGTTCATTCCGTATGGTGGTCTATCAGGACAAGATCGGCCGGGCCACGCATCTGGCCCTGATTCGGGGCGAAATCACGGCCGACAGCGAAACCCTGGTGCGCGTGCACGAACCGGTTTCCCTGATCGACGTGCTCGATGCCGGCGGCGCCAGCCATACCTATTCGGTGCCCAAGGCCCTCAAGATCATTGCCGATGCGGGCAAGGGCGCCATCGTCCTGCTGCACCGTCCGGAATCGGCCGACGACCTGGCGGCGCGCGCCCTGCCTGCCGATGAAGCCGTGCCGGCGCGCAAGTTCGACCTGCGCAACTACGGCACCGGCGCCCAGATCCTGCGCGACCTCGGCGTCGGCAAGATGCGTCTCTTGGCCACGCCGCGCAAGATGCCGGCCATGGACGGTTTCGGCCTGGAAGTGACCGGCTACTACGAAGGAAACTGAAATGGGCAAGCGTTACGACAACATCGACGAGATCGAGGCCAGCCTGGACGGCACCGGCCTGAAGATCGGCATCGCCATCACGCGCTGGAACAAGGACATCGTCGACGGGCTCCTGTCCGCCGCCGCCAAGGCCCTGGTCAAGGCCGGCGTCAACGAGAAGGACATCGTCATCGTCACCGTGCCGGGCGCCCTGGAACTGCCCCTGGCCCTGCGGAAGATGGCGGTCTCGGGCAAGTACGATGCCCTCATCGCCCTGGGGGCGGTGATCCGCGGCGACACCTACCATTTCGAGATCGTTTCCAACGAGATGGCCGCCGGCATCACCCGTGTCCAGCTCGATACCGGCATGCCGATCGGCAACGCCGTGCTGACTACCGAAAACGACCACCAGGCCACCGCGCGCATGACCGAGAAGGGCCGTGACGTGGCCCACTGCGCGATCGAGATGGCCAGATTGCTGAAGACCCTATGAGCAAGAAACGCGGTAACCGCCGACTGTCCCGCGAACTGGCCCTGCGCGCCCTCTACCAGTGGCGCCTGACCGGCGACGACCTGGCCCGCCTGTTGGTCCAGGCCGAGGAGGCGGAAGAGTACGCGGATGCCAACGTCGAGTTTCTCAAGGTTCTGCTGGAAGGCGTCCTGGCCGAGGCCGAGGCGCTCAACCAGGCCCTGGCCGCGCACCTCGACCGGCCGGTCGACCAGCTCTCGCCGATCGAACACGGCATCCTGCTGATCGGCGCCTACGAGCTCAGTCATAGTCTCGACGTGCCCTACAAGGTCGCCATCAACGAGGCGGTCAACCTGGCCAAGGCCTACGGCGGCACCGACGGCCACAAATACGTCAACGGCGTCCTCGACAAGCTGGCCAAGGACGTGCGCCGGATCGAGATCGAGGCGGCGGCCAAGGCCTAGTGCGGTCCCGGCGATGGCCTCCGAATTCGACCTCATCGCCCGCTATTTCGACCGTCCGGCGCGTGGCGCCGTCCTCGGCGTCGGCGACGATGCCGCCCTGATCCGGCCGGCGCCCGGCATGGAACTGGCGATCTCCGCCGACATGCTGGTGGCCGGCCGGCATTTCTTCCCGGATGCCGATCCCGTGCAACTGGGCCACAAGGCGCTGGCCGTGAACCTGTCCGACCTCGCCGCCATGGGCGCGACGCCGAGATGGGCGCTGCTCTCCCTGGCCTTGCCCGACGCCGATGAGGCCTGGCTGGCCGGGTTCGCCAAGGGCTTCTTCGCCCTCGCCGAACGCCATGGCGTCGACCTGGTCGGCGGCGACACCACGCGCGGGCCGCTCAACCTGAGCGTCACCATCCTGGGCGAGGTGCCGGCCGGCTGCGCCTTGCGCCGCGATGGTGCTCAACTTGGCGACGATATCTGGGTCTCCGGCGAACTGGGCGCTGCGGCACTGGGCCTGCGCCATCTGCTCGGCGAGGTGGCTTTGACCGAAGCCGAGGCGGCGGTCTGCCTGGCCCGCCTGCATGCCCCGGCGCCTCGCCTGGCGCTCGGCCAGTCGCTGGTCGGGTTGGCCCATGCGGCCATCGACATCTCGGATGGCCTGGCTGGCGATCTCGGCCATATCCTGGAGCGCTCGCGTTTGGGGGCGGAGATCGAACTGGCGGCGTTGCCGGCCTGCGCCGCCGTAGCGGCACGGTTGCCCGATGTGGCGGTCCTGAACTGCCTGCTGGCCGGCGGCGATGACTATGAGCTCTGTTTCACCGCCCCGACCGGGCAGCGCGAGGCCGTGCAAGCCGCCGGCGTCGGCGCCGGCGTGGCGGTCAGCCGGATTGGCCGCATGGTGGCCGAGCCCGGTCTGCGTATCCTGGTGCCCGGCGGCGGCCCGCTCGACCTGAAGGTGAACGGCTATGACCATTTCTCGGCCTGACCGGCATTTCCTGCTCGCCCACCCCGCCCATTTCCTCGCCCTCGGGTTCGGTACCGGCTTGTCGGCCAAGGCGCCCGGCACGGTCGGTACCCTGGCGGCCGTGCCGATCTATTTCGTCATCCAGATACTCGACGCGCCGGCCTATTGGGCCCTGGTGACGGTGTTCCTGCTCGCCGGCATCTGGATCTGCGGCCACGCCGGCCAGGCCCTGGGCGTGCACGATCACGGCGGTATCGTCTGGGACGAGATCGCCGCCTTCCTGTTGGTCCTGCCGTTCGCGCCGCCGACCTGGTGGGGCTATGGCCTGGCCTTCGCGCTGTTCCGCCTGTTCGACATCTGGAAACCGTTTCCCATCGGCTGGCTGGACGCACGCGTCCATGGCGGCCTGGGCGTGATGCTCGACGATGTCGTGGCGGCGGCTTACGCGGTACTTTGCCTGATGGGGGTGTCGGCATGGCTGAACTGAGGCAGGAAGACCTGGAAACTCTGGCCGCCGAACTGGGCGCGGCACTGCTTGGCCGGGGCTGGCTGCTGACGGTCGCCGAGTCTTGCACCGGCGGCTGGGCGGCCCAGGCGGTCACCGCGCTGCCCGGCAGTTCTGCCTGGTTCGAGCGCGGCTTCGTGACCTACAGCAACCAGGCCAAGATGGACATGCTCGGCGTCGGCCCGGAGACCCTGGAACGACACGGCGCGGTGAGCGAGGAAACAGCCGGCGAGATGGCCGCCGGCGCGCTGCGCCACAGCCGTGCCCAGGCCGCTTTCGCCATCAGCGGCATCGCCGGCCCGACCGGAGGCTCAGATTCCAAGCCTGTGGGTACGGTATGTTTCGCCTGGGCGACGGCCGCCGGGCTGGTTCGCGTACAGACCTGCCGTTTCGACGGCGACCGCCGCCAGGTGCGCTTGCAGGCGGTGGCATATGCCTTTCGTGAGATGCGGGCGGTCCTGGTGGCTATGCCATAATCGGCCGCACTGAAATTGGAGAAGACAGACATGGACGACAACAAGAGCAAGGCCCTGGCGGCCGCGCTTTCGCAGATCGAGAAGCAGTTCGGCAAGGGTTCCATCATGAAGATGGGCGACGGCAGTATCTTCGACGATATCCAGGTGGTCTCCACCGGCTCCCTGGGCCTGGATGTGGCCCTGGGCGTCGGCGGCCTGCCGCGTGGCCGGGTGGTCGAGATCTACGGTCCGGAGTCGTCCGGCAAGACCACGCTGACCTTGCAAGTCATCGCCGAGATGCAGAAGCTGGGCGGCACCGCCGCCTTCATCGACGCCGAGCACGCGCTCGACCCGGTCTATGCCCAGAAGCTGGGCGTGAACATTTCCGACCTGCTGATCTCGCAGCCGGACACCGGCGAGCAGGCCCTGGAGATCGCCGACATGCTGGTGCGTTCCAGCGCGGTGGACGTGGTCGTCATCGACTCGGTCGCGGCGCTCACCCCGAAGGCGGAAATCGAGGGCGAGATGGGCGACTCCCACGTCGGCCTGCAGGCCCGATTGATGAGCCAGGCCCTGCGCAAGCTGACCGCCAACATCAAGCGCACCAACACCCTGGTCATCTTCATCAACCAGATCCGCATGAAGATCGGCGTCATGTTCGGCAGCCCCGAGACCACCACCGGCGGCAACGCGCTCAAGTTCTACGCCTCGGTGCGCCTGGACATCCGCCGCATCGGCGCGATCAAGAAGGCCGACGAAGTGGTCGGTTCCGAGACCCGCGTGAAAGTGGTCAAGAACAAGGTGGCGCCGCCGTTCAAGGAGGCCCTGTTTGACATCCTGTACGGCGAGGGCATCTCGCGCGAGGGCGAGATCATCGAACTGGGCGTGGCCCACAAGCTGATCGACAAGTCGGGTGCCTGGTATGCCTACCAGGGCGAGAAGATCGGCCAGGGCAAGGACAACGCGCGCGAATATCTGAAGTCGCATCCCGAGATCGCCGCCGAGATCGAGGCGCAGATCCGCCAGAAGCTGGGCGTGAAGTCGGCCGGCCAGCCCGCCGGGGAATGACCCTGCGCGAGCGCGCGCTGGGTCTCCTGGCCCGGCGTGAGCATAGTCGGGCCGAGCTGGCCCGCAAGCTTGCTCCCCACGGCGAGGCGGACGAGATCGCCGCCTTGCTCGATGGCCTGGAGCGGGAAAACCTGCTTTCCAATGAACGCTATGCCGAGAGCCTGGCCAGCGTGCGCGCCGGACGCCACGGCAGCCTGCGCCTTAAGGCCGATCTGCGCGACAAGGGCGTGCCCGAGGCGGTCATCGCCGAGACGGTGCGGGAGGCGCGTGCCAACGACCTGGAAGCGGCGCATGCGGTGTGGGCGAAGAAATTCGGCAGCCCGCCCGCCGATGCCGCCGAACGGGCCAGACAGACGCGCTTCCTGGCCGGCCGCGGCTTCCCGCTCGACGTGGTCAGGCGCGTGCTCGGCGGCGATCTCGACGACTAGAGTCGGGATCTGAGCAGGCGGGCGATCTCATCGTCGTTCAGTACGACGGGATTGGTCTTCATGCTGCTGCCACGGCTGTTGGCGACGATGCGCGGTATGTCTCCTTCGCTGACGCCGTAACTCGCCAGGCGGGCGATATCCAGGCGCCGTGTCCAATCATCCAGTACTTCGAGCAACGCCGGCAGGCTGGCCGCGTCGGGCTGGGGCTGGCCGGTGAGCAAGCGGCCGACCGTGGCATAGCGGCCGAGTGCGGGACCGTCCGGCGCCCGTTCCTGCAAGGCCGCGATATTGGTGCGCGTAGCCCCGGCTACCAGGGTGCCGCAGGCGACGCCATGCGGGATCGGGAAAAAGGCCCCCAGCGGGGCGGCCAATCCATGCACGGAACCGAGGCCAACCTGCGCCAGGGTGATGCCGGAAAGCAGCGCGGCATAGGCCATCCGGCTGCGCTGCCCGGTCGCGTCGCCGCGGCCTTCGAACCAGGGCAACAGGCTGTCCCGTACGGCCTCCATGCCGCTCAACGCAAGGGCGTCGGTAAAGGGGTTGGCCCGGGTGGATAGATACGATTCCAGCAGCTGGGTGAAGGCATCCATGCCATTTGCGGCGATGATCGCGGGCGGGCAGGAGGCCAGCAGGTCGGGGTCGACGACGGCCCATTCCGCCACCAGCCTGTCGTCGCGGAATGACTTCTTGAAGCCGCCCTCTCCGTGTCGGCTGAGTACCGCGTTCTTGGTCGCCTCGGAACCGGTTCCCGCCGTGGTGGGAACGGCGATGAACGGCGTGGCGGGGCCGCGATAGGGGAGTTCCGGGCCGACGCCTTCGAGGTGATCCATGACCGAGTTGCCAGGCTTGAGGAGGCCGGCTATCGCCTTGGCGGCATCGAGGGCGCTACCGCCACCGATGCCGATGACGGCATCGAATGCCGTGCCATGCAGGGAGCGCACGGCATCGTCGACCAGTTCCGGCGAGGGTTCGTCGCCTATCTGGATGCTGTGCCACTTGATGGCGCGCTCGCGGAACCCCGCCGCGAGGGCGTGCCAGTGTTGGCTATCGAGAAATGAGCGTGCGCCCGTGACGATCAGCATCTGGCGACCGTGGCGGTGTGCGATGTCCGGCAGCTTGCTCAAGCAACCGGGGCCGAATTCGATCCGGGGAAGGCGTGCGATATTGAAGCTGAAGGACATGCGGGAACCTGCGTGGGGACTGGGTTCAATCATGATAGGCCGGGGTTGGCCGGAGCGGAGGACGGATCGCCGATTCGGCGGCCCAGTAAATTGTTTTGCGAAAAGGTGTTGACATGACCTGGGGGTATCTCCATAATTCGGCCTCTCAACGCAAACGACGTTGCGCAGCGAAAGCGAAGCAGCGAGTTGATCGGACGCGGGGTGGAGCAGTCTGGCAGCTCGTCGGGCTCATAACCCGAAGGTCACAGGTTCAAATCCTGTCCCCGCAACCAAACGTTGAACTGATCTTTAACAAATAGAAACAGCCTTTAAGAGGTGTGGGCATTGAGTTTAGGCAGAAGCCGATTTAGGTCGGTTGAATGCTAAAAGGTAAGACTTACTTAATGCTCATACTTATGAAGTTAATTCTGAGTAAGAAATGAGCGGCCTACGAAAGTAGGTTGGGTTTAGAGATTGAACTGAAGAGTTTGATCCTGGCTCAGATTGAACGCTGGCGGAATGCTTTACACATGCAAGTCGAACGGCAGCACGGACTTCGGTCTGGTGGCGAGTGGCGAACGGGTGAGTAATGCATCGGAACGTGCCCAGTCGTGGGGGATAACTAGTCGAAAGATTAGCTAATACCGCATACGACCTGAGGGTGAAAGCGGGGGACCGAAAGGCCTCGCGCGATTGGAGCGGCCGATGTCTGATTAGCTAGTTGGTGGGGTAAAGGCTCACCAAGGCGACGATCAGTAGCGGGTCTGAGAGGATGATCCGCCACACTGGGACTGAGACACGGCCCAGACTCCTACGGGAGGCAGCAGTGGGGAATTTTGGACAATGGGGGAAACCCTGATCCAGCCATTCCGCGTGCAGGAAGAAGGCCTTCGGGTTGTAAACTGCTTTCGGACGGAAAGAAATCGCCATTCCTAATACGGGTGGTGGATGACGGTACCGTAAGAAGAAGCACCGGCTAACTACGTGCCAGCAGCCGCGGTAATACGTAGGGTGCGAGCGTTAATCGGAATTACTGGGCGTAAAGCGTGCGCAGGCGGATATTTAAGTCAGGTGTGAAATCCCCGAGCTTAACTTGGGAATTGCATTTGAAACTGGATATCTAGAGTGCGTCAGAGGGGGGTGGAATTCCACGTGTAGCAGTGAAATGCGTAGAGATGTGGAGGAACACCGATGGCGAAGGCAGCCCCCTGGGATGACACTGACGCTCATGCACGAAAGCGTGGGGAGCAAACAGGATTAGATACCCTGGTAGTCCACGCCCTAAACGATGTCAACTGGCTGTTGGGTGCGAGAGTACTCAGTAGCGAAGCTAACGCGTGAAGTTGACCGCCTGGGGAGTACGGCCGCAAGGTTGAAACTCAAAGGAATTGACGGGGGCCCGCACAAGCGGTGGATGATGTGGATTAATTCGATGCAACGCGAAGAACCTTACCTGCTCTTGACATGCCAGGAACTTTCCAGAGATGGATTGGTGCCCGAAAGGGAACCTGGACACAGGTGCTGCATGGCTGTCGTCAGCTCGTGTCGTGAGATGTTGGGTTAAGTCCCGCAACGAGCGCAACCCTTGCCATTAGTTGCTACGAAAGGGCACTCTAATGGGACTGCCGGTGACAAACCGGAGGAAGGTGGGGATGACGTCAAGTCCTCATGGCCCTTATGAGCAGGGCTTCACACGTCATACAATGGTCGGTACAGAGGGTTGCCAAGCCGCGAGGTGGAGCCAATCCCAGAAAACCGATCGTAGTCCGGATCGTAGTCTGCAACTCGACTACGTGAAGTCGGAATCGCTAGTAATCGCAGGTCAGCATACTGCGGTGAATACGTTCCCGGGCCTTGTACACACCGCCCGTCACACCATGGGAGTAGGTTGCTCCAGAAGTAGGTAGCCTAACCGCAAGGAGGGCGCTTACCACGGAGTGATCCATGACTGGGGTGAAGTCGTAACAAGGTAGCCGTATCGGAAGGTGCGGCTGGATCACCTCCTTTCTAGAGCGCGCTTAAGCTTAGTGCTCACACTTCTAGAGGCTGTTTTATCAGACCGAGGGCTTGTAGCTCAGTTGGTTAGAGCACACGCTTGATAAGCGTGGGGTCGCTGGTTCAAATCCAGCCAGGCCCACCAGTATAAGCGGGGGATTAGCTCAGCTGGGAGAGCACCTGCTTTGCAAGCAGGGGGTCGTCGGTTCGATCCCGTCATCCTCCACCATTTACAGTTTGCAGATCTAAGCGATCGGATGATCGTTTAGATCTGTTCATTGGACAGAGGCTGATCTTTAACAATTTGGAAGAAGAAGTTTGACTCATATTGATGAGATATGAATCAAACCTGGGTTAGATTGCGTCGAGTTACGCTTTTAGTCGGGCGTAGCGAGACAAACACAACCTGTAAGTTTGGAGCCTCGGAAGAGGGTTCAAGGTTATAGGGTCAAGTGACTAAGTGCATGTGGTGGATGCCTTGGCGACAACAGGCGATGAAGGACGTGCAAGCCTGCGAAAAGCTCGGGGGAGCTGGCAATGAAGCTTTGATCCCGAGATATCCGAATGGGGAAACCCGGCCCGTATGGGTCATCCCAGACTGAATACATAGGTCTGAGGAAGCGAACCCGGTGAACTGAAACATCTAAGTAGCCGGAGGAAAAGAAATCAACCGAGATTCCCAAAGTAGTGGCGAGCGAAATGGGAACAGCCTGCATACCTAAACCATCTTGTTAGCGGAACGGTCTGGAAAGTCCGGCGATAGTGGGTGATAGCCCCGTACGCGAAAACGAGATGGCGGGTCTAAGTATGCGAAAAGTAGGGCGGGGCACGTGGAATCCTGTCTGAACATGGGGGGACCATCCTCCAAGGCTAAATACTCGTTGTCGACCGATAGTGAACCAGTACCGTGAGGGAAAGGCGAAAAGAACCCCGGGAGGGGAGTGAAATAGATCCTGAAACCGCATGCATACAAACAGTGGGAGCCTCTTTATGGGGTGACTGCGTACCTTTTGTATAATGGGTCAGCGACTTACGTTCAGTTGCGAGCTTAACCGAATAGGGGAGGCGCAGCGAAAGCGAGTCTGAACAGGGCGTTCAGTAGCTGGGCGTAGACCCGAAACCGGATGATCTATCCATGGCCAGGTTGAAGGTGCGGTAACACGCACTGGAGGACCGAACCCACTAGTGTTGCAAAACTAGGGGATGAGCTGTGGATAGGGGTGAAAGGCTAAACAAATCCGGAGATAGCTGGTTCTCCTCGAAAACTATTTAGGTAGTGCGTCGCACGGACACCTACGGGGGTAGAGCACTGTAATCGTTGGGGGGGTCGTCTAGATCTACCCCGCGATAGCAAACTCCGAATACCGTAGAGTGATATGCGGCAGACAGACGGTGGGTGCTAACGTCCATCGTCAAGAGGGAAACAACCCAGACCCACAGCTAAGGTCCCAAATCTAGACTAAGTGGTAAACGAAGTGAGAAGGCATAGACAGCCAGGAAGTTGGCTTAGAAGCAGCCATCCTTCAAAGAAAGCGTAATAGCTCACTGGTCGAGTCTTCTTGCGCGGAAGATGTAACGGGGCTAAGTCTAGAACCGAAGCTTGGGATGCATACTATGTATGCGTGGTAGAGGAGCGTTCCGTAGGCCTGTGAAGGTGTCCTGTGAGGGATGCTGGAGGTATCGGAAGTGCGAATGCTGACATGAGTAGCGATAAAACGGGTGAAAAGCCCGTTCGCCGGAAGCCCAAGGTTTCCTGCGCAACGTTCATCGGCGCAGGGTGAGTCGGCCCCTAAGGCG
>JAAXVP010000099.1 GCA_013335435.1 Thiobacillus sp.
CCCAACCCTCCCCCGCAAGCGGGGGAGGGGGCAATGGCTGAGCCCCAACCGTTTTACGACGTGGTGGTCGCCAACATCCTCACCAACCCCCTCAAGGCCCTGATGCCGCTCCTGGCGGCCCATGTCCGGCCGGGCGGCCGCATCGTCCTGTCCGGCATCCTGGATGCCCAGGCCGAGGAGGTCATGGCCATCTACGGCCAGGCCTTCGACATGTGCCACACGGCCGGCGAGGAGGGCTGGGCCCTGTTGACGGGAACCCGGAAATAGGAGAGTTTCCGGGGACGCCATAGCCAGGTAAGCCATGCTCACCACCTGCCCCGAGTGCCGCACCACCTTCCGACTCAGCCATGCCCAGCTGGAGGCGCGGCGGGGCTTGGTGCGCTGCGGCTACTGCCGGGCGGTATTCAATGCCTACGATACCCTGCTGCCGGAATTCGAGGCGAACCCCGTGGCCGGCAAGGCCGACCCGTCTGCCGGGCAGAGTGCCGACGCGACCGTGCCCGACTGGGACATCCCGCCGCCCATCCTGCCCGAGTCCCTGCGGCGCGAGCGCAAAGAGATGCCCGAACCCGATGCCGACCAGGCCGAGTCCTCGCCGGAGGAGGGCGAACCGGATGGCGACGCCTTCGTCCTGCACCTGAGCGACCGGGTCGACGACGAGAAGGACAGGCCCGAGGCGACCGCCGCCATGCCGGCAGCCGACCTGTCCGGCGATATCCTGCTGTCCGAGTTGCCGCTCAGGGGGCGGGGCGAATCGGAACGCGAGGGGCGCGGCACGCTATGGTCCGCGTTTCTGGGCGTCCTCCTGTTCCTGCTCCTGCTCGGCCAACTGGCCTATTTCCTGCGCGGCCCCATCGTGTCCTGGCTGCCCGAGTCGCGGCCGGGCCTGGAGTCGGTCTGCCGCAGCCTGGGCTGCCGGATTCCCTTGGCCAGCGATGCCGAGATGATCCGTATCGAGGCCTCCTCGCTGGAGACCGATCCCGAGCAGCCGAACCGGGCCACCCTGCGGGTCAATGTCAGCAACCGCTCGACGATGGCCCAGCAATGGCCCTACCTGGTTCTCAAGCTGACCGACTGGCAGGGCCGCGCCCTGGCGCAGCGGGCCTTCAAGCCGGCCGACTACCTGCGCAAGGACCAGTCCATCGTCAACGGCATCGCAGCGCTGAGCGAGCAGGAATTCCATCTCGATCTCGACCTGACCGGAATGATCGCCTCGGGCTATGAAGTGGTCGCGAAATACCCCTGAATCGCGGATAACGACGTCGCAAATTCGCCTTGCCCGAGCAGGGGGGCGGGGGCATAATCGCCCTCCTTTTTGCAACCTTCTGACCTCTTGGGGGAATGGGCCATGTCCGACCTGACAGGCGCTTCTGTTCTCACTAAGACCAGCCCGGCCCTGCCGGTGGACTGGTACTTCGACCCGAAGCTCTACGAACTCGAACTGAAGCTCCTGTTCGAGAACGGACCGGGGTACGTGGGACACGAACTGATGGTGCCCGCCCAGGGCGATTATCACGTCCTGGATTGGCTGCACGGCGGCGGCAAGATGCTGGTGAGGAACGACCGGGGCGTCGAACTGATGGCCAACGTCTGCCGGCACCGCCAGGCCCAGATGCTCAAGGGGCGCGGCAACAACCCCAACATCGTCTGCCCGTTCCATCGCTGGACCTACGACCTGGACGGCAAGCTGATGGGCGCGCCCCAGTTCCCGGACAACCCCTGCCTGAACCTGGGCAAGAAGACCCTGCAGGGCTGGAACGGTCTCCTGTTCGAGGGCAAGCGCGACGTGGTCGCGGACCTCTCGAAGATGGCCGCCGCCAAGGATCTCGACTTCTCCGGCTACGTCTACGACCGCACGGTGATCACCGACTACAAGTTCAACTGGAAGACCTTCATCGAGGTCTACCTGGAGGACTACCACGTGGTGCCCTACCACCCCGGCCTCGGCCAGTTCGTCAACTGCGACGAGCTGAAGTGGGAATACGGCGACTGGTGGTCGGTCCAGACCGTGGGCGTCAACCATGCCCTGGCCCGGCCCGGCAGCGAGGTGTACAGGCGCTGGAGCGAGCAGGTCCTGAAGTACCGCGACGGCAAGCCGCCCGAGGCCGGCGCCATCTGGCTGACCTACTACCCGAACATCATGGTCGAGTGGTACCCGCACACCCTGTGCGTCAGCACCATCGTGCCGACCGGCATCGAGTCCTGCCTGAACGTGGTCGAGTACTACTATCCGGAAGAGATCGCCCTGTTCGAGCGCGACTACGTCGAGGCCGAGCAGGCCGCCTACCGCGAGACGGCGATCGAGGACGACGACATCTGCTACGGCATGCACAACGGCCGCAAGGCCCTGTACGAGCAGGGCATCAGCCAGGAAGGTCCGTACCAGTCGCCCACCGAGGACGGCATGGTGCATTTCCACGAATGGTATCGGCGCATCATCGAGCCGCATCTTTGATCGATATCAGGAAGGGCCGCGATTGCGGCCCTTTTTCATTGACGCGCGGGAACTTGGGCGTTACGTTGCGTTCACACGACATGGAAAGATTCCGAGCAAAGGCGCCGATATGAAATTTACCTGCCTGAAACTGGCAACCGTCTTCCTGACTTCCGCCGCCTTGCTTGCCGCAGGTCCGGCCTGGAGCGCAGAACCGGCCGGGCAGTCGGTCAAGAAGGTCAGCAAGGCCAAACCGAAGGTGCGCAAGCACGCCAAGGTCGCCAGGAAGCCGGTCCATGCCAGCCAGGAGCCGGTTGCGGCGACCGCCGCATCCACGGCAGTGACCGCTATGGTGGCGACCGTGACAGCCGCTCCCGCCCCTGCGGTGGCGGCCGAGGCGGCCCCGGCGGTACCGTCCGGCAACCCCTATCTGAGCAACCAGTCGGCCCCGTCGAGCAATCCCTACCTGAGCAACCAGTCGGCCCCGTCCGGCAATCCCTACCTGAGCAACCGGCCCGCCCCGGTTGGCTATACCTATCAGGCCGTACCGGCCCCCACCTCGGGTAATCCCTACCAGGCCAGCCCGGCCGCCGCGCCGGCCAATCCCTACCAGACCCAGTCGGCCCCGTCCGGCTATGCCGCGGCCGGGGCGAGTTCATTCAACATCCGCGACCTCTTGCCCAGTATCCCGGATGGCATGTCCATACTTCCGACGCTCACGAAGGTCTACCCGACCGGGGAAAAGCCGCTGGTGGTCCTGACCTTCCACTGTCCGACCGAGCTGATCGGCATCACGCCGATACCGACCAAGCTGCTGCATTCGGCCGTCAACGGGGTGTTCGATGTGGTCAACGCCACCGATCTGCTGACCTTCAACCTGCAACAAGTCTGCCAATAACGCATAAGAACGCTGTTGCGATAGAGGAGATGGCCATGAAGTCGATCCAGGCGTTTTGCCTGATGCTCATGTTGAGTCTGCCCACCCTGGCCATGGCGGTCGATCCGGCCAGCCTGCCGGAGATCAAGCGCAGCAAGCTCGGCCTCTACCTGGAGGCCAGGGAAGTGCCCGAGTTCCTCAAAAAGCATGCCCCCAAGGTTCTGTTCGTCGATGTGCGCACGGCCGAGGAGCAGTTGTTCGTCGGCGTCCCCGACGGCATCGACGGCACCACCTCGTTCGGCATCATGAACTACTCGAAGTGGGACGAGAAGAAGAACACCTACCTGCGCTACCCCAACCCGGATTTCCTCGGCCAGTTCGAGATGTGGGCGCTCGACAAGGGTATCGACAAGGGCGACCCCATCGTCCTGATCTGCCGCTCCGGCGACCGCAGCGCCTTGAGCGCCGACCTGCTGGCCCGCTACGGCTACACCAACGTCTGGTCGGTGGTGGACGGCTTCGAGGGCGACCTGGCCAAGGACGGCCCCAACAAGGGCCGGCGCGCGGTCAATGGCTGGAAGAACGAAGGCCTGCCCTGGTCCTACAACCTGGACCGCAAGAAGGTCTACATGAAGGAATGAGCGGGCGCGACTACGACGCGGTCCTGCCGGCGCCGTTCGGCGCCCTCGGGGTACGGCTGGCGGGCGATGCCCTGGCCGGACTCGATTTCCTGCCTCCGGAAACCCATCTGCGCCCTTGCGGCTCGGCCGCCGTGCACAAGATCGCGCATGAACTCGAGGCCTATTACGCCGATCCGCTGCATGCCTGGAAGCTGGTGATGGCCCCGGCCGGCACCCTGTTCCGGCAGCGGGTCTGGCAGGTGCTTTTGACCATCCCGCCCGGCCGGACGCGTACCTACGGCGACATCGCCGAGGAACTAGCCAGCAGTCCGCGTGCCGTCGGCCAGGCCGTGGGCGACAACCCTATCCCCATCGTCATTCCCTGCCACCGCGTCCTGGCCGCCCACGGCCTGGGCGGCTTCATGCACGGCAGCGAGGGCTTCCCGCTCGAAGTGAAGAAGTGGCTGCTCCGCCATGAAGCACAGGGATGAGACTAGGCGTCGCGAAGCGACCCGTTTGCTCCCTCCCCCCGTGAGGGGGAGGGTTG
Source organism: Thiobacillus sp. (assembly GCA_013335435.1). Taxonomy (GTDB): domain Bacteria; phylum Pseudomonadota; class Gammaproteobacteria; order Burkholderiales; family Thiobacillaceae; genus Parasulfuritortus. Next base: position 4,479 of record JAAXVP010000099.1, read on the forward strand.
GGGAGAGGGGGAGAGGTGACCAACCCTAGCCATGACCTGGACGTCTTCTGCGATGCCCTCTGGCTGGAGGACGGCCTGTCGCCGAAGAGCCTGGAAAGCTACCGGCGCGACCTCGACCAGTTCGCCGCCTGGCTGGCCAAGGCGGGCGGCCGCCTGAACACGGCTCATGCCGGCGACGTCCAGCAATTCCTGGCCGACCGCACCCTGCGTCAGGGCGTTGCCGCGCGCAGCCTGGCGCGCCAGCTCTCGGCCCTGAAGCGCTACTACCGCTGGCTGCTCCGCCAGGGCCGGCGCGCCGACGATCCCACCGTCAACATCGAGGCGCCGCGCCTGCCCAGGCCCCTGCCGAAAAGCCTGACCGAGGCCGATGTTGAGGCCCTGTTGGCGGCGCCGGATGTCGAGGAGCCCCTCGGCCTGCGTGACCGCGCCATGCTGGAACTGCTCTACGCCTGCGGCCTGCGGGTCTCCGAACTGGTCGGCCTGCCCCTGGCCGGCCTCGGCCTGCGCGAGGGGGTCGTCCGGGTCATGGGCAAGGGCGCCAAGGAACGCCTGGTGCCCATGGGCGAAGTGGCACTGGATTGGCTGGAACGCTACCTGGCCGAGGCGCGTCCGGCCTTGCTCGCCGGTCGGCCCAGCGATGCCCTGTTCGTCACCGCGCGCGCCGGGGCGATGACCCGGCAGGCCTTCTGGTACGCCATCAAGCGCCATGCCCGCCAGGCCGGCATCGTCGCGCCGCTGTCGCCGCACACCCTGCGCCATGCCTTCGCCACCCACCTGCTCAACCACGGCGCCGATCTCCGGGTGGTCCAGATGCTGCTCGGCCATGCCGACATCTCGACCACCCAGATCTACACCCACGTCGCCCGCGAGCGCCTGAAGAACCTGCACCGCCAGCATCACCCGCGCGGCTGAGTTAGTATCCGGCTGACGACAAAATAGCGGAGGAACGGGTGAGCGAAGCCGACGACAACCGACTGATCGACGCAATCCTGGCCTCGGGCGTGAAGATTCCGCCCATGCCCACGGTATTGCTCGACGTGCTGTCCTTGGCGGGCGACGACGATGCCGGCCCGCGCGAATATGCCCAGGCGATCGGCCACGACCCTGCCATGACCGGTGCCATCTTCCGGGTTGTCGGTTCGCCGGTGATGGGCTTGCGCGTCAAGGTCGACTCCCTGGAGAAGGCGATCACCGTCCTGGGCTTGAGCACCACGGTGGCCGTGGTGCGCAGCGAGGCCATGCGCGGCGCCCTGCACGACCCGGCCCTGGAGGCGGTGATGCACACCCTGTGGCAACGCATGACGGCGGTCGCCGACCTGGTCCTGGCCGCGGTCAGGACTGCCCGTCTGCGCGGCGTGCGCGAGGATATCGCCTACCAGGCCGGCATCTTCCACGACTGCGGCGTCGCCGTCCTGTGCCGGCGCGATCCCGCCTATGCACTTGCCTTCAAGGATCCTGCCGGCTGGCCCGACCTGGCCGCCCTGGATGCCGCGCACCACGCCAACCATGCCGTGGTCGGCCTCATGGTGGCGCGCAACTGGCAGTTGCCCCAGGAGGTGGCGGAGACCATCCGCCAGCATCATGCGCCCCGTCCCGAGAGCCTGGCCGAGCCGGTGCGCAACCTCTCCGCCCTGGTCCAGTTCGCCTGCCATCTGCTGGCCGCTCGGACCGGTGCCGACGACCGGGAATGGCGAGAGGTCTGGCGGCCGTATGCCGAGGCGATGTTCGGCCGGGCCAGCATGGAATTGCCCGAGTTGGAATCAGAACTTCTCGGGCGGGTTGGCTGACTGCTTATGCAGTAAATTTCACCAAGCGGTACCGTTTTTTCGTCATGCTCGTTATCGAGAATATGAGCGGTGAGTTCAAAAATGTCATGCCTGGATGAGAATGTGGCGATCAGAGCCATATGGGGAAGATATGGCATTGAGATGGCAAAGTTGATCGGTTTGAAGCTATTTGATATTGGCTTCGTGGAAACCTCTCAATCCGACAGCCCTGAATATATTCAATGGCGTCGTTATTCCGGGGATAATTTAAGCCATCAGATTATGCTTCGGGCCTTCGAGTACGGCAGTGATCTGTATTTCAGGACGGAAATCTCTATTCATTCATTGCAAGTCCGGGCTGTGTTGAATGATGTCAAAGCTTGGCAATGTTTTCAGACTCCTGCTCAGCTGGTGCCCGACCCCGGCGATCCCGTATGTGTTCTGCACCTTGGTGCGGTTGAGTGGTGGGAGGCCTACCATCGAGGCAAGGAAATGCATGCGGATTCTAGCTATCGGGCTTGGCGAGTGCCGAGTAGTCCGGAAGAAAATCCTGTCGATGAATGGTTGAATTGTTTTATTGAGCACGGCAGGTGGTTTATTGATGATCTGTCGACCATGCAGGATGTGGTTAATTTCTTGGAAATGCTGGATATATTATTTAATAAGAAGTCCCATGGGATGGATGCACCAGGGAGTGCGGACCCAGTTGTTTATTCTGCGATCCTCAGATATCTGATTGGCGACTATTACGAAGCCAAATATGCCTTGATTGGCAAAAAAACTGATCTGGCTAGAGGGTATCGGGAATCAGAGTTCTCAAGAAATGTGTATGAATCAAATCTGTGTGAATTGGATAGGCTGTTAGATTATTTTTCTGTACGGGAGCATCAGACTAAGGAACCGTTGATTTATTCGCTTCCGTCGTTCCCGCGTAGGCGGGAACCCAGTTAAATCAAGGCACTGGATCCCCGCCTACGCGGGGATGACGAATAAATCAGCGTCTCCCTAAGCCAGCGCCTTGAAGTAGAGCGAGACTCCGCTGCCGAGCAGGATCAGGCTGATCAGCTGCATCATCTGGGCATTGGATAAGCGGCTATGCACATGACTGCCCAGCCAGAGTGCCACCAGGGCGACCGGCATGGCGCCCAGGTAGGCCCAGAGCAGGTTGAGGTCGAGCAGCAGGCCGGAGATCGTGAAGCTGACGATGCGGCTCAGGCCGTCCAGGATGAACAGGCCGGAGAAGGTGGCGCGCAGTTGGCCCTTGTCGAACAGGCGGTGCGACAGGTAGATCACATAGGGCGGCCCGCCGGTGCCGAACAGGGCGCCGACGGTACCACCGGTCAGGCCGGCCGGCCAGGCCCACCAGGTCGAGATCGGTCGCGGCTCGCGGCCGGCGAAGATCAGGTTGCGCAGGGCGAACAGGATCACGAAGCTGCCCAGGCCGATCAGCATGGGTGTTTTGGGCAGGGAAACCAGGAGCAGGGTGCCGGCCGCCACACCGATCAGCCCGGCCGGCAGCAGGCGGCGGATCTCGGGCCAGGCGACCAGCTTGAAGTTGAGGCCGCCCAGCACCAGCGAGGCGGTGAAATCGGTCAGCAGGATGAGCGGGACGACGAAGGTGAGCGGCAGCTTCAGGGCCAGGAGCGGTACCGCCACCAGGCCGGAGCCGAAGCCGGAGATGCCTCGAATGAAGTAGGCGCCGAGTAGGACCGCGCCGACATAGGCATAGTCAGCCGGAGACATCAGAGCCGGCTGCCGCGCTCGATGATGATGCCGAGTTCCTTGACCCCGCGCATGATGGCCAGCTTGCGCAGGGTGATGCGGACCCAGGGGGCGCCGAATTCCTTGCGCACGATATCGGCGATCTGTTCGCCGAGCGTTTCGACCAGATGGAAAGACTGCTCCGCGGCAAAGCTGCGGATGCGCTCGGCCACCTTGCCGTAGTCGATGGTGTCGCGGATGTCGTCGCTGTGGCCCGCCTTGTGGTCGTAGAGGCCGATTTCCAGGTCGACCAGGATGGGCTGCGGCGCTTTGCGCTCCCATTCGTATAGGCCGATAATGGTTTCGAGTCGGAAATCCCTGAGAAACAGTATGTCCATGGCACGGACCAAGAATTAAGGCCCAGTATTTTACTCATGATTGCATCCATCCTGACCGTTTCGGTCGCTTATCTGATCGGCTCCCTCTCTTTCGCGGTCATCCTGTCCAAGGTGTTCGGCATGGCCGACCCGCGCAGTTATGGTTCCGGCAATCCCGGTGCTACAAACGTATTGCGCAGCGGGCGCAAGGCGGTTGCCGCCCTGACCCTGTTGGGCGACGCCTTGAAGGGTGTCGTGGCGGTCCTGTTGGCGAAGTGGGCGACCGCCGCTTACGGCCAGGCTGATTTCGTGCCGGCCCTGGCCGGCCTGGCGGCCCTGCTCGGCCACATGTGGCCGGTGTTCTTCGGCTTCAAGGGCGGCAAGGGCGTGGCCACGGCGCTCGGCCTGTTGCTGGCCTTGAACCTGTGGCTCGGCCTGGCCTGTGCGGCGACTTGGCTGGCGATGTTCGCGATCACCCGGGTGTCGTCCTTGTCCGCCCTGGTCGCCGCCGCGGTTTCGCCGGTGGCCGCCTGGTTGCTTGAGGGCAATGTCGTCGCCACGGCTGCCATCGCCGGTCTGGCGGTGCTGATATTCTGGCGCCACAAGGCCAACATCGCGCGTCTGCTGTCGGGCGAGGAGGCCGCGTTTAAAAAGAGGACCTGATGGCCTGGTTCCAGAAGGACATCGATTACGCCAGGGATAGCCTGGTCAACGCCTCGGAATCGGCAATCGACCGGGCCGGCGAGCGGCTGTCCAGTGTCGTCCAGGAGGGTGTGCGCTCGGCCGGGCTGGAGCTCAAGGAGGTCATCGCCGACGCCAGCCACGAGATCGACGCCAAGCTGGACAAGATATCGGTCGAACTGCATAACCAGCGCCAGTTCACCAAGGACGATGTCCGGGAACTGGTCGACTACGCCGCCGACAAGCTGTCCTCGGTGCTCGACGACCGCATCCAGGTGATGAAGAGCGAGATTTCCGCGCTGGTCGAGGAAAAGACCGAATACTTCAAGGCCGAGGTCGATGCCTTCTTCATCCAGCGCCAGAAGGACTTGGCCCGCGAGCGTCGGCGCATGGTGGCCAACATCGGCCTGGCCTTCGTGGCCTCAGTGGCCGTGGGCGTGGTATCGCTGTTGTTCCGCAGCCGCCAGGGCGACCCGCTCGATCCGATCACCATCTTCCGCGTCGTTCTCGCCGCCCTGACCGGCGGTTACGGCGTCTACTTGTTCGCCAACATCGCCACGCGTTGGCTGCGCCTGTCGGAGCACCGCAAGGATGCCGTCTTCCTGGCCATGCGCTACTGGGGCGTCCTGCATCCGGAAAGCGTGCTCTGGAGCTTCCTGCTCCTGGTCGCCATGGCGTTCTTTTCCTACCTGCTGTTCATGCCGGACCTGGCCATGGCCTGGCTGCATCGCCTGCTGGAACTGCTCAGGTTGGCCTGATCTGCGACGATATGCCGCAGTGCCGCCAAGGTGGGGCTGTGTTTCCATCGCCGTCAGGGAGGAGAGCCCTACCTGAAAGGAAGATGATGAAAGCACTCGTTTACGCCTCTTTGTTGACCATTGCCCTCATGCCCGCCGGCGCCGCCCTGGCCGGTCAGGGCAAGAAGGCCGGCACGACCGCCCTGAGCGCCCAGGAGGCGGCCCACCTGACCTTCATGCGTGAGGAGGAGAAGGTCGCTCGCGACCTCTACATCAACCTCAACAATCGCTGGGGCAGCATGGTGTTCAGCAATATTTCGCAGAGCGAGGAGACCCATTTCACGGTTCTCGGCAATGCCCTGGTCACCTATAAACTGCCCGATCCGGCCCTGCCGGGCCTGGGCGCCTTCAGCAATCCGGACCTGCAGGCGCTCTACAACACCCTGCTCGGCCAGGGTGAGGCCGCGCTGGTCGCCGCGCTCAAGGTCGGCGGACTGGTGGAGGAGGTCGACATCAAGGACCTGGACACCGCCATCGCCGCGACCACGCATGCCGACCTGACGCAGATCTACGGCAACCTGAAATGCGGCTCGCGCAACCACCTTCGGGCCTTCGCCCGCAACCTGGCCAACCAGGGCGTGACCTATGTCGCGCAGGCGCTGACCCAGGCGCAGGTGGATGCCATCCTGAATTCGGCCAACGAGCGCTGCGGCATGCAGTAGGGCGGTCTGCGGCGCACATCGTCTCTTCCCCGCCAGCCGGCGGGGAAGGCCGGGAAGCCGTCAGGGTGCCGCCAGTTCGCCCAGGTCCCAGCGCGGCCGGATGGTGAAGCGGCCGTCGCCGGGCTGGGCGTCGGCCATGCGCAACGCGCCGGCGTAGGCGATCATGGCGCCGTTGTCGGTACACAGGTCGAGGGGGGGGTAAAACACCTCGAAATGCCGCTGCGCCGCCTCGGCGTTCAGGCGTTCGCGCAACTGCTTGTTGGCGCCGACGCCGCCCGCCACCACCAGGCGTTTCAGTCCGCTTTGCCGGACCGCCGCGATCGACTTCGCCGCGAGTACCTCCACGGCCGCCAACTGGAAGGCGGCGGCGATATCGGCGGCCTGCGCCGGTCCTTCGCGCTTGACCAGGGTCAGCACGGCGGTCTTGAGGCCGGCGAAGCTGAAGTCGAGGTCGCCCGAGTTGAGCATCGGGCGGGGCAGCTTGAAGCGGTAGGCATCGCCCGTCTCGGCCAGCTTCGAGATCGCCGGACCGCCCGGATAGCCGAGGCCGAGCAGTTGCGCGGTCTTGTCGAAGGCCTCGCCGGCGGCGTCGTCCAGGGTCTCGCCCAGGAG
>JAAXVP010000387.1 GCA_013335435.1 Thiobacillus sp.
CTCCCCCCTCGAGGGGGAGGGGAGGAAAGGCAGCTCATCCGTCTGGGGGGAGGGCTGCGCGGCAGCTCGGCTGAGGTTGGGATTCGAATAGGTTTCAGAAGGTGAGGCGCCCCGACCCGACGGCCGGCTCTCGAATGTTTCCCCGTTCTCGCTAACAGATCGTTCACTGCCTTCTGGGATATTGGACTGATGCGGTTCGCGATACGGTTCCGTTTCAAGACGCTCAGGCGAAACTTCCGACTGATACGCACCCGATTCGGACTTCGCGTTGGCTGCCGTTATCTTGCCTGGGCTTGCGTGTATTACCTGTCCTGTTGCCAGTTCGCTTGTTCGGCTGACCTCCGGAAAAACGGAAATGCCTACGTTACCGTTGACATGTTTGGCGAGCGGCTCCGATGTTCCCACCTCGGCCCCCACTGACAAAGGGTCGGCAGCCGGGACCACGGGCGAACCCGCAACCGGCCTTGGCGACGCCTCACGGGCTGCGACCGGCATGACTGCCGGTACATCCCCCTTCTGAAATCGGAATACGGTCTGCATGCCGGTGTCGGGCACCTCGTCCGGCAAGGCCTCGGCTTCGTCCGCGCTGCGCCGGACCCAGGCCCCGGCCAGGGGCCGGCGGGCATCGCGCAGGGTGTCGCCGAACAGGCCCATGATGGCTATTCCGCCATGCCGCGGGCGCGGTCGATCAGCTGCAGGTAGCGCTGTCGGCGCGCCCGCGGCAGGCCGAGTATGTCGGCCTCGGACCAATGGTAGTGCAGGGCCAGTTGGTGCACCTCCTGCAACAGGTGGTCGGCCGGCCGGGCCAGGGCACGATAGGGGTCGAGATCGACCGCGTTGCCGGCGCCGCACTCGGGGCAGGCCGCCTGGACGGTCAGGACGATGCCGGGCGAGACCGCTTCGAGGGCCGCTTCGGCCGCGGCGACCAGGCCCCGGTCGGGCGGGTCGGGCAGGTTGGCATCGACCGCCAGGCGCTTGAGCAGCCAGGGCAGGGCCTCGGTGTCCGGCAGGCCGGCCAAGGCCTCCTGGTCGGCCCCGGTAGGCAGGCGGAAGCGCCATTGCCGGCCATCCAGGTCGATGCCGGCCTCGGGATAGCCCGCGCCGGCCTCCTGCACCGGCAGGTCGGCGTAGTCGATCCGGAAATCGAAGCGGCCACCGCAGTGCCGGCAGTCGGCCTGGAACCAGCCGCCCTCGTTGCCCAGGTGGCGTTCCAGTTCGCGCATCAGGTACTGGCGGTCGGCCACGCACAGGGCGGCGACGCGTTCTTCCGTCGCCACCGCCCCACCCAGGCGGTCAAGCGCCAGACTCAGCGCGCGGGTGACCGCCTGGGGCGCGCAACCGGCCTCCTCCTTGACCTCCGCCAGTGCCAGTTCGAGCGCGCCGGAGACCGGCCGGAACGCCCAGTCGCGTCGCCGTGTGCCGTTTTCCAGCAGTCCGCCCGGTAGTTGCATGGTCCGCCCTTACGACTCGGTGGGCTCGCTCACCGCGCCGTCGCGCTGCCAGCCCTCGTGCTGCAGGGTGAGGGTCTGGATGCCGACCGCGTTCATGGTGCCGGCATCCATCTCGGGCAGGGCCTGGTATTCCGACACCCAGGCGCGGTAGACCTTGTAGGAGATGGCCACCTGGCCCTGCAGGTTGAGGACGTTGATGACGATGTCCTTGCGGAAGTTCTTCAGCGACATCGCCGCGTCGCCCTCGATGTTGTTGACCAGGGCGGCCCAGTTCTCGAACACCGGGTCGTGCGACAGGCCCTGTTCGAGGGTGATCGGCTCGTAGCTGGTGCCGCCGGGCAGGATGCGTTCCTTGCTGGGGTCGCCGGCGGTGCGCCACTTGATCGCCTCGGTCTTGCGCTTGAGGGCACCCATCTTCTTGAGGCCGGCGACCGGCTTGCCGTCGATCAGGATCTGGAACTTGAAGGTGCGGTAGGGGTCGTGGCGGTGGGCGTTGACCGGGAACATGGGAGCAGCCATTTCTATGCCTCCTTAGGTCAGGACTGACCGACTTTTTGCTGGATGCGGACGATCACGAACTCGGCCGGCTTCAAGGGCGCGAAGCCGACGATGGCGATCACCTGGCCGCGGTCGATGTCGTCCTGGGTCATGGTGTCGCCCAGGCCGCAGCGCACGAAGTAGGCGTCCGAGGCCTTCTGGCCCTGGAAGGCGCCGGCCCGGAACATGCCGTCCATGAAGGCGCCGATGTTGGCGCGCAGGGACGACCACAGGCGGTGGTCGTTGGGCTCGAACACCGCCCACTGGATGCCGTTGTAGACGCTGCTCTCGATGTACAGGGCGGTGCGCCGCACCGGCACGTAGCGCCATTCCGGGTTGGCCTTGGTGGACAGGGTGCGGGTGCCCCAGACCACGGCGCCGTAGCTGGGCAGCTTGCGCAGGCAGTTGACCCCCTCGGGGTTGAGCTGGTCCTGGTCGCCGTCCTCGACGGTGTATTCCAGGGCGGCGACGCCGCGCACCGTGGCCTCGACCCCGGCGGGCGCCTTCCAGACCCCGCGGGTGCCGTCGGTGCGGGCCCAGACGCCGGCGGCGAAGGGCGACGGCGCCACGGTCAGGGTGGTGGGCACGTTGGCGTTGGTGTCGCGGTTGTAGAACGGGTTGGCCATCTTCACCCAGGGGTAGTAGAGGGCCGAGTAGGTGGAGGGGGTGACGTTCAGGTCGGTGAAGGCCTTGGCCTGGTCGAGTTCCTTGCCGGGGGGCGGGTCGACCAGCAGCATGCGGTTGGCGCAGGCCTCGCAATGGGCCAGGGCGGCGGCGATCTTGTCGTTGCCGGTGCCGTCGGCGGCCATGGTCTGGCCGGGCAGGAGGACGATGTTGACGTCGCGCACCTTCTTCAGCTTGGCAAAGAAGGCGTTGTAGTCGTCGAGACCGGGTGCGCTGCCGTCGTCGCCAGATCGGAAGAGCG
>JAAXVP010000388.1 GCA_013335435.1 Thiobacillus sp.
CCGCTTACGGTCAGCGTTGGCGGAGGGTGAGCAGGATGTCGGCGTACCAGGCGAAGTTGAGCCCGAGCGACTCGTCGGATTCCTGGTCGCGGCTGCCGACGTCGAGCCGCGCCGAGTGGACCCCGAGCAGTATCCAGGGCAGGTCGCCGGGTATCGGCGCCCGCCTGGCCGCGCGCATCACGATGGCGGCGCCGCTGGTGCCCCGGTGGGTGCGGGCATCGGTGAGGAAATAGCCCTCTCCCTGGAAACGCAGGCCGTAGGAAGAGGCGATCACCGCCCGCCGCGCCACCGGCATGTGATGCACGGTATCGTGGAAGCCGAGCGGAAACCCCACCACCAGCAGCGAGCTGCCGACCTCGACCTGATCGGCCGGGCCGGCCAGGTGGTCGGGCGTGAAGGCCCGATAGGCCGCCGTCGCGGGCAGGGCGGCGCGCTCGATCTCGATCACCGCCACGTCGATTTCGCCGGCCGAGTCGAGGCCCTGGCGCCAGAGGCTCCTGCCGTCGCGGTAGAGCGGTATGGAGAAGCCGGTAGAACGGGTCAGGTTGACCGGATCGATGTGCAGTTCTATTTCGAGCCGGTCCGGGAAGTGCTTGCTCGGCTCGTCGATCATGACGTGCCGGCTGGTCACCAGGAACAGGCGGTCGTCGCGTTCGAAAAAAAAGCCGCTCGCGTTGGTCAGCAGTCGTCGCTGTGCGAAGGTGGAGACGCGGGCGGCGCTGAGCAGGATGGATTCGGCCATGGCATGTGGAGAGGGGGGGCCGTTGGCGGCTTGGCGTTTCCGGATGGCTCGGGACACGCCGGCGCTCCGGTTCGGCGCGCTATCGCGACAGTACAGCAAATACATGGACCTGGTTGGCCGGCTTGGCCGGAGCCGGATTGCCATCTTACAAGACGGTAAGGTTGCCCGCGCCGACTGCCGCCGTAATCCTCCCGAGCCCCGTGCCGGCAACCGCCGGTCGCCTGCGCCACCTTACCGAACGGTAAAAGTACCGATCCCATGCGGTCGCTAGGATGTGCCACGTAGGTCAGGCAGCACCCTCGGCGTTTCGCTTCGATGCCCGGTTGCCGTCTTGGCCGCCTTTTCCGGCAACTCCGTATATGAGGTAAATATGCCCTACAGCCCCTTGTCCCCGCATGCGAAACGGACCGTCGGCCTCGGCCGCGCCCTGGTATCGTCCTTGGGCGCCATGCTTGCCCTGCTGGCGATCGCCAGCCCCGCCCACGCCCTGCCCAGCTTCGCCCGCCAGACCGGCGAGGAATGCGCCGCCTGCCACATCGGCGCCTTCGGCCCGCAACTGACCCCGCACGGCATGCGCTTCAAGCTGGAAGGCTATGCCGAGACCGACGGCAAGGCCGGCAAGGTGCCGCTGTCCGCCATGCTGGTCGGCTCCGCCGGCCACAGCAAGGCCGAGGGCAACAGCAGCCCGTCCCTGCAGGAGGCCTCGGTGTTCCTGGGCGGCCGCCTGGTCGACAACCTGGGCGCCTTCATCCAGGCCACCACGGACGGCCACGCCCACGGCAAGTTCTCCCTCGACAACCTCGACGTCCGCTACGCCAAGACGCTCAGCCTGAAGGACAGCGACCTGCTGCTCGGCGTCAGCCTGAACAACAACCCGTCCGTGACCGACCCGTTCAACACCGCCCCGGCCTGGCGTTTCCCCTACATGTCGGCCGAACTGGCCGAGGTTCCGGCCCCGCTGCTCGCCGGCGGCATGGAGATGCAGGTCGGCGGCGCCAATGTCTATGCCCTGTGGAACAACATCTACGCCGAGCTGGGCCTGTACAAGTCGCTCCCGAGCGCCTTCCTGAACGACGTCAACGTCGACGTGCCCGAACAGAAGATCGACGGCGTGGCCCCCTATTGGCGCCTGGCCTACATGAAGGACAACCACGTCGATGCCTGGTCGGTCGGCCTGATGGGCATGAATACCAAGCTGGTCGACCGTGGCACCGGCGGCCCGTCCGACAAGTACAACGATATCGGCATCGACGCGACCTACACCTACCTGGGCGACCGCAAGAACATCTTCGGTGTCAACGCCTCCTACATGCGTGAGCGCCAGACCCTGGACGCCACCGGCATGGGCGACAAGGTCAGCCTGAACCGCCTCGACCTGTCCGGCTCCTGGCATTACGACCAGACCTACGGCCTGACCGCCGGCCTGTTCGATACCAACGGCACCGGTTCCGACCTCGACAGCCGCGGCTACATCCTGCAGGCCGACTGGACCCCCTGGGGCAAGGAAGGCTCCTGGGGCGCGCCCTGGGCCAACGTCCGCCTGGGCCTGCAGTACACCGGCTTCAACCGGTACGAAGGCACGAGCAATGGCGCCGGCGATCACAACACGCTGTACGGCTTCATCTGGACTTCCTTCTGAGGCGCGCCATGGCTGACCGCAAACTATCCATCGCCGTCCTCCTGATCCTTGCCGCCGTGCAGGCGCCGGTCTTCGCCGCCGGCGATGCCGGCAAGGGCGAGCGGGTGTTCAAGGAGCAGTGCGGCGAGTGCCACAGCGCCGAGCCGGGCCGCAACCGCAAGGGCCCGGCCCTGTTCGGCGTGGTCGGGCGCAGCGGCGGCAGCGTCGCCGACTACGCCTACTCGGATGCCATGAAGGCGAATACCGAGGCCTGGAGCGAGGCCCGCCTGGACGACTACATCGCCCACCCGCGCCGCGTCGTGCAGGGCGGCAAGATGAAATACGACGGCCTCGGCGACGCCGGCGCGCGCGCCGACCTGATCGCCTACCTGGCGACCCTGCACTGACCCGAACCCGACAAGGAATCACCATGACACGCACCCTGAAAATCCTGCTCCTGGCCGTGCCCGGCTTCGTCGCCGTGGCGGCGCATGCCGCCGACCCGGAGGAGATCATCAAGTACCGGCGCAAC
>JAAXVP010000389.1 GCA_013335435.1 Thiobacillus sp.
ACACCGGCGGAGCGCGTGCGGCTTCTCGTCGCTGACGTCCTGCCCGCGGCGCGGCTCGCGGACCCCGGGAGCCTCATCGACGTGGGGTCCGGCAACGGATCCCCGGGCCTGGTCTTCGCCCTCGTGCGCGACGACCTCGAGGTGACGCTCCTGGAGCCCCGAGCCCGGCGTCGGCGTGGCCGCGGTGGAGACCTCGCGCGGCCTGCTCATCCATGCCCTGCGCCTGCACGACGGGCGCATCGCGCAATATCGCATCGTCGCCCCGACCGAATGGAACTTCCAGCCCGGCGGCCCGTTGGCCGCCGCCCTGGCGGCGCTGCCGGACGGCGACGACCTGGACACACGGGCCCGGCGCCTGGCCCTGGCCATGGACCCCTGCGTCGACTACCGGGTCGAGGTCGAGCATGCATGAGATGGCCCTGGCCGAGGGCGTGCTGCAGATCGTCGAGCGCGCCGCCGCCGAGGCCGGCAGCGCGCGGGTCAAGGAGATCCGCCTGGAGATCGGCGCCCTGGCCGGGGTCGAGGTGGCGGCGCTGCGTTTCTGCATGGACGCGGTCTTGCGCCGGGGGCCGGCCGAGGGCGCGGCGGTGGTGTTCGAGACCCTGCCGGGCCGGGGCTGGTGCCTGCGCTGCGAGGACAGCGTGGCGATCGCCGCCCTCTACGATGCCTGTCCGCGCTGCGGCAGTTACCAGGTGCAGCCGACCGGCGGCACCGAGATGCGGGTCAAGGATCTGCTGGTCGAATAGGAGAGAAGAGGATGTGCACGGTTTGCGGTTGCGGCAAGGGCGAGGTCCGGATCGAGGGGGCGGTGTCGGAACACGGGCACGTGGGCGCGGACGGCACGGTCTACCGCCACGTGCACAGCCACGGTTACGGCCTGGGCGGCCACGTCCATGGCCACCGGCATGAACACGCGCACGAACATGGCCGCGCGCACAGCCACCCCCATGAGCACCGGCACGGCCATGACCAGGACGCGGCCGGGCACAGCCGCGGCGAACTGCATGGGGCCGGCACGGCGCACGAACACGGCGCCCTGCACGCCGACGATGCGCCCCATAGCCATGGCCACGATCTCCACTACGGCCTCGGTCCGGCCCATGCCCACGCGCCGGGCCTGAGCCAGGAGCGCATGGTCCGCATCGAGCGGGACATCCTGGGCAAGAACGACGCCCTGGCGGCGGAGAACCGGCGCTGGCTGGCGGAGCACGGTGTGTTCGCCGTCAACCTGGTGTCCAGCCCCGGCTCCGGCAAGACCACCCTGCTGGTGAAGACCATCGAGGCCCTGCGGGGCGAGTTGCCGGTCAGCGTGGTGGAAGGCGACCAGCAGACCAGCAACGACGCCGATCGCATCCGTGCCGCCGGAGCGCCGGCCGTGCAGGTCAATACCGGCAAGGGCTGCCACCTGGATGCCCTGATGGTGGGCCAGGCCCTGGCCCGGCTGGCGCCGGAGCGGGGCAGCCTGCTGCTGATCGAGAACGTCGGCAACCTGGTCTGCCCGGCCGCCTTCGACCTCGGCGAGGCCCACAAGGTGGTGATCCTGTCGGTGACCGAGGGCGAGGACAAACCGCTCAAGTATCCGGACATGTTCCATGCCGCCGACCTGATGCTGCTCAGCAAGGTGGACCTGCTGCCCTACCTCAGTTTCGACGTCGAGCGCTGCGTGGAATACGCCCGCCGCATCAACCCCAGGCTGACCGTGCTGCAGGTGTCGTCGACCAGCGGCGCGGGCATGGCCGCCTGGCTGGACTGGCTGCGCGCCGGGGTCGGCCGCGCAGCCGGTTAGGGCGGATCAGCCGAAGGCATCCTTCATCAGGTTGCGCAGCCAGCCGTCGGCGTATTCCGCCTCCATCTTGCGGAACAGACGGGGCACCGGCTTGGGCGCCTCGGGGGTGCCGAAGGTGACCGGCGAGATGCCGCTGCCTTCCTTGATGTAGACCCATTGGCCGTTCTGCACCCGGTACAGGTGGACGACCGAGAAGCCCCAGTCCTCCGCCACCACGCTGTAGCAGGTGTTGGTGTAGATGGGCACGGGGGCGGGCAGGCCGTTGAACTTGGCGACCAGGTGGGCGACCACCGCCTTGGCCTGGCTGCTGGCCATGTGGGCCGACTTCGGGAAGCCGTTGTTGGTGGCCAGCTCGCCGCCCACGCAGGCGTCGCCGATGACGTGGATGTCCTTGTGTACCGTCGACTCCATGTTCTCCGGCTTGACCCCGCACCAGGCGCCCTTGAAGTTCACCAGGCCGGCGTCCTGGGCGATCTTGCCGGCGACGTGGGGCGGGATGACGTTGACCACGTCGCCCTTGTAGCTCTCGAACTCGCCGAAGCAGGTGAGGGTCTTCGCGTCGAGCTCCTCGACCTTGCCGCCGGCGGAACCGGAAACCCATTCGATCATGCCGCCCTCGCCGTAGCCGTACAGGGCCTTCCAGGCCTGCTCGAAGAGGGGCTTCTTGGAAAAGGAGTCGTTGGCATCGAGGATCAGGACCTTGGCCTTGGTCTTGCCGTGGTGCATGCAGTGCAGGGCGACCTGGGCGGCGCGCTCGTAGGGGCCGGGCGGGCAACGGAACGGGCCCTTGGGCACCGAGATGATGAAGCGGCCGCCGTCCGGCATGGCCTCGAGCTGCTTCTTCAGCAGCAGCGTCTGGGGGCCGGCCTTCCAGGCATGCGGCACGGTGGTCTCGGCCAGCTCCGGGGTGAGGCCCTTGACCGCGCCGTACTTGAAGTCGACCCCCGGCGACACCACCAGGGCGTCATAGGGGAACTTGACGCCGTCGGCGGTGGCGACCGTCTTGCCGACCGGGTCGATGCCCACCACTTCCTGGTGCACGACGTTGATGCCGTGCCGGGCCAGGCCCTTGTAGCCGACCTGCAGGGTCTTGATGTCGCGCTC
>JAAXVP010000390.1 GCA_013335435.1 Thiobacillus sp.
ATGATCGCGTCGGTCAGGAAGGCGGTACCGTAGGGGCTGAAGCGCAGGTCGGTGTAGCGGTCTTCCAGCTCGGAGGTCATCAGCACCGTTGCGCCGCTGCTGGCCAGTGCCGACACCAGGCGCGACAGGGATTCGCGGAAGTCATCGCGGAAGGTGGGGGCGAGGGCCAGTTCGAAACCCGACAGGGAGTCGATGACGACCCGGCTGGCGCCAAGGCGGCGGATCTCGTCGATGAGGAGCATGGCCATTTCATCGACGGACAGATCGGGTGCGCGGGTGTCGACGACGCCTACCCGGTCGCTGTCTATCAGCGAGCACAGGGCATGGCCGCGGGATTGCCGGGAACGCTGTTCAAAGGCAGCGATCACGCCGGTTTCGCCGCAGCGGGCCCCTTCGATGAGGAAGGCCGCGGCGAGGAGACTCTTGCCCGATCCGGACGGGCCGGCGACGAGCAGGGAATAGCCCTGCGGCAGGCCGCCACCCATCATGTCGTCGAGCCCGGGAACGCCCATCTGCAGGCGTGTGCGGGGGGCGGCTGGGTTGCCGGCTTCACTTGACGGTGCCGGCGGCAGCGGGGCGAAGACATGGATGCCGGCGGGGCCGATGCGAAAGGTGTGCAGGCCGGGCAGGGTCGCCTGGCCGCGCATCTTCATGACTTCCATTTTGCGCACCATGGAGTTGCCCTGCACGCTCTGCTTCATCCAGATGAGGCCGTCGGCAACGGTGAACACCGGGTTGGGATCGCTGAGGCTGAAGTATTCGCCGATCAGGAAGGTGGTGGCCTGCCAGCAGGTCATGAGCACGCCGAGGTTCTGGATGAAGTGCTGCAGGCCCAGGGAAGGGCTGCCGTCCGGCCTCGGGTTGCTGACCACCGAGCGGAAGGAGTCTACAAACACCAGTCCGGGGGCGTGGGTTTCCACTTCGTTGGCGATGCGCGCCAGTACCTTGTCGAGATCGCCGCTGGCGGCTTCATCGGACAGGTTGACGAAGCGGATCGAGCGGTCGAGGCGCTCCATGTCGAAGAAGTCGAACTGCTGCTGGTAGCGCAGCATTTTGATGGGCGGCTCGCCGAGAACGGTGAAGTACAAGGCCGGCCGTTCGGGCGTGGCCAGCGCAAACATGATCTGGTGGGCGAGGGTTGTCTTGCCGCAGCCGGGAGGGCCGGCGAGGAGGTTGAAGGAGAATTCCGGCAGGCCGCCACCGAGCACGGCGTCCAGCCCGGGCACGCCGGTGGCCAGGCGCTGGATTCTTGTCTTGCCTGTGTTCATGGCGAGGTGTCCTGTGCGGCGTCGCCGCTGTTGGGGGTGTCACGCATGGACGGGAGCAGCCGCTCGGCGAGCGATGTGCCGATCAGGCGGCCGAGTAGGTCGAGGAACATCTGCAGCAGGGCGTTGTTGGCCGCGGCGGCGGTGGCGCTGGTCTGCTGGGAGAGCATCGTGTGCAGGGGCGCAAACTCCCCCTCGCGGACGGTGGCCTGGTGTACGCCGGTGAGCCACGGGTAGTCGCTGCGGATCAGGTACAGGCTGCGCTTGTAGAGAGCGGCGACACCGCGCCGGCCGATGATCGGGGAGAGGGTCGCATCGACGCCGCGCCACAGGGTGACGGCCGCGTCGGCGATATGTCCGGCGCCTGCACCTTCCTTGGCCAGTCGCCTCAAAGTCGCTTGCATGGGATGTGCCTCATTCAATGGTTACCAGAAAATGGCCCTTTCATTCAAGTCTGGATAAGGGCGCGCTTTGCGTCGGTGTGCCAGCACACGCGGGTGGGGAGGCGTGCGCTCACAGTCGTGGCCCTGACCACTGCCAGTCGCGTACTTCGGGCATGTCTTCGCCGTGTTCGCTGACCCAGGCCTTGTGGTGGGCGATGGTCTGGCGGTAGCGCTCGGTGGCTTCATCGACCCGGTTGCGCAGGCGCGGGATGCGCCGGATGGCGTCGAGGGCGAGCTGGTAGCGGTCCATGTTGTTGAGCACCACCATGTCGAAGGGGGTGGTGGTCGAGCCTTCTTCCTTGTAGCCGCGCACGTGCAGGTTGGCGTGGTTGTGGCGCCGGTAGGTGAGGCGGTGGATCAGCCAGGGGTAGCCATGGAAGGCGAAGACAACGGGCTTGTCGCGGGTGAACAGGGCGTCGAAGGCGTCGTCGTCAAGGCCGTGGGGGTGTTCGGCGGGGGGCTGCAGGGTCATCAGGTCCACCACGTTGACGACGCGGATGCGGATGTCCGGCACGTAGTCGTGCAGCAGGGTGACGGCGGCCAGGGTTTCGAGGGTCGGCACGTCGCCGGCGCAGGCCATCACCACGTCGGGCTCGCCTGCGTCGTTGCTGGCCCAGTCCCAGACGCCGGCGCCGGCGGTGCAGTGGCGGATCGCCGCGTCGATGTCGAGCCACTGCCATTCGGGCTGCTTGCCGGCGATGATCAGGTTCACGTAGTTGCGGCTCTTCAGGCAGTGGTCGGTCACGGCCAGCAGGCAGTTGGCGTCGGGGGCCAGGTAGATACGCACCACCTCCGGGCTCTTGTTGGCCACGTGGTCGATGAAGCCCGGGTCCTGGTGCGAGAAACCGTTGTGATCCTGGCGCCACACGTGGGAGGTGAGCAGGTAGTTGAGGGACGCCACCGGCTTTCTCCACGGGATCTGGCGGCACACCTTGAGCCACTTGGCGTGCTGGTTGAACATCGAGTCGATGATGTGGATGAAGGCCTCGTAGCATGAGAACAGGCCGTGGCGGCCGGTCAGCAGGTAGCCCTCGAGCCAGCCTTCGCAGAGGTGTTCGGAGAGCACTTCCATCACCCGGCCGTCGGCCGACAGGTCGTCGTCCACCGCCTCGATGTCGGCCATCCAGGCCTTGCCGCTTACGTCGATGACCGCCCCGAGCCGGTTGGAGGCGGTTTCGTCGG
>JAAXVP010000100.1 GCA_013335435.1 Thiobacillus sp.
CCGCCGCCGGTCGGCATCAGGACCAGGGCGTCATGGCCGCCGGCAAGATGCCGGATGATGGTTTCCTGTTCGCCGCGGAAGGCGTCGTAGCCAAATACGCGGCGCAGCAGGTCGAGCGGGTCGGTGGAGTCTGTCGTCATCTTTCAGGGCGTCGCCGGGTCGGCTTCCGTTAAAATCCGGGTCTCGTTCTTATCGCCATCCCGTCATGCTGAAACTTTACAACTCTCTCGCCCGCGACAAGCAGGAATTTGTGCCCATCGAGCCGGGCAAGGTGCGCATGTACGTCTGCGGCATGACGGTATACGACTATTGCCACCTCGGTCACGCCCGCGTGTTGGTGGTGTTCGACATGATCACGCGCTGGCTGCGTGCCTCGGGCTACGAGGTGAACTATGTCCGCAACGTCACCGACATCGACGACAAGATCATCCGGCGCGCCCTGGAGAACGGCGAGCCGTTCACTCAGCTGACCCAGCGCTTCATCGACGCCATGCACGCGGACAGCGCCGCCCTGGGCGTCCTGGCGCCCGACCACGAGCCGCGCGCCACCGAGTACGTCGGCAAGATGCTGACCATGATCCAGACGCTGATCGCCAACGGCCACGCCTATGCCGCGACCAACGGCGACGTCTACTACGCCGTGCAGTCGTTCCCGGACTATGGCCGCCTGTCCGGCAAGTCGCTGGACGACTTGCGCGCCGGCGAACGGGTCGAGATCGATCCCAACAAGCGCGATCCGATGGATTTCGCCCTCTGGAAGTCGGCCAAGCCGGACGAGCCGTCCTGGCCGTCGCCCTGGGGTGCCGGCCGGCCGGGCTGGCACATCGAGTGTTCGGTCATGGGATCGGACCTGCTGGGCCAGCACTTCGACATCCACGGCGGCGGCCAGGATCTGCAGTTTCCGCACCACGAGAACGAGATTGCCCAGTCCGAGGGTGCGCACCAGTGCAAGTTCGTCAACTACTGGCTGCACAACGGCTTCGTCCGGGTCGACGACGAGAAGATGTCCAAGTCGCTGGGTAATTTCTTCACCATCCGCGAGGTGCTGGAGAAGTACGACGCCGAGGTGGTGCGCTTCTTCATCCTGCGCGCCCACTACCGCAGCCCGCTGAACTATTCCGACCAGCACCTGGACGATGCCAAGGCGGCCCTGACCCGGCTCTACACGGCGCTGCGCGGCATCGAGGTGGCGGCCGTCCCGGTGGACTGGAGCGCGGCCCAGGCGGTCCGCTTCAAGGCCGCCATGGACGACGACTTCAATACCCCGGAGGCCCTGGCGGTACTGTTCGACCTGGCTGCCGAGGTGAATCGATCACGTAGTCTGGAAGTGGCTTCTCAGTTGAAGGCATTAGCCGGAGTCATTGGTCTATTGGAACGACCGTCCAATGATTTTCTTCAGGGTAAAGCATCAAAACAGGCAACGGGGTCGACGGATGCTTTTATTGTGCTGAATGATGATTACATATATAGCAAAATCGAGGAGCGCCTGGCCGCCCGCAAGGCCAAGGACTTCAAACGCTCCGATGCCATCCGCGACGAACTCAAGGCGGCCGGCATCATACTGGAGGACGGTCCCCAGGGGACAACCTGGCGCCGGGAATGATATTCCGGCCGCGCCAATGAAAAACGGCCGCTTGCGCGGCCGTTTCGTTTCGTCGTGAAGACGATTACTTCGCCGGGGCGGGAGCCGGGGCCGTCTGCATGGCGCCCATGGGGGCCGCCATCATGCCCATCCAGGCGTTCGGGTCGAAGAAGTTCATGGTGCCGGCGGGAGCGGCGGGCATGGTCCAGGGGGTCATGGCCGGGGCGGCGGCACCGGCGGGCATGACGGCGCCCATCGGGTTGGCCATCCAGCCGCTCCAGGTCGGGCCGTAGCTCTTCGGGTCCATGCCGGCACCCATCCAGCCCATGTACAGGTTGGGGTTCATGGCGTTCATGCCCAATTGCATGACCTTGGGATCCAGAGGAGCCATCATCCACTTCATGTACATGTTCGGGTTCATGGTGTTCATCATCATGGACCACATCTTGGGATCCATGGGCATCATGGCCCAGCGCATCATCTTGCCCGGGTCGGTCATCTGGGTCAGCAGGGCAGTGTAGAAGTTCGGGTCCATGCCGGCGGCCATCCACTTCATGTAGATGTTCGGGTCGGCCCAGTTGGCCATGTTGCGGTAGGCGTTGGGGTCCATCGCGGAGCCCATCATGCGGGTCCAGCCGGCGGGATCCATCATGCCGTTGCCCATGGCGGTGTAGAAGCCGGGTTCGGTGACGGCGTTGAACCAGGGCACGAAGACCTTCGGATCCTTGTAGGCGGACTGGTTCTGGGTGAAGTCGGTCATGCGGTTCAGCCAGGCTTCCGGGGTCTGCGGAACGGTCGGAGCGGCGTCGGCGGCCAGGGCGGGGCCGGTGGCGGCGAAGATCAAGGCGGCGACGAGGGTTTTAATATTCATGACTCAACTCCTTCGATTCAGTGGAAAAAATACAGCGGGAATTTGTACGGTTAAGAATATCAGTATATCTATATATATCTGGCGTCGACCGCGCAGATTTACCTACTCGACTTGCGTTTGTAGTTGTTTTGCTACAACGTGATTAGCACAAACATACCGTAGCTCGAGGCTAATGGGAAGGATGGCACGGATGGTACCGGGATGCGGTGTCAGCGATCAGCAATGCTGTCAGTTGGATGATTGGTCGATTCGCCAGGGCGGTGGCGGACATGCACGGCCATAACGTCTTCTTGGGCGCCGCGAACTGGCGTTATCCACACTGGTTGGGTGCGTTCTACCCGTCCGACATGCCGGCCGAATGGCAGTTGGCCTATTACAACACGCAATATTCCTGCCTGTGGCTGCCTTACCAGCAATGGAGCCAGGCCACACCGGCCATGATCGAGGCGTGGTCCAGCGACGTGCATGCCGGTTTTCGTTTCATTCTGGAGCCTGGCCAGGGAACGATTGCCGGCGAGCAGGCAGGGCCGGCTGGATTCAGTGCTGACCAGGTCGTTTTTTGCCGGGCGGATGACCCCGAGCTGATCTGGTTCGATGCCGGAGTGGACCTGCGCGCCATCTCGGAAATCCTATGCCGAAGGGCGGCAAGTGCCGGCTGCACCTATCTTCTGAGCCGGGATGGCGACATTGCAACTATGGGGAAGATCGCGACCTTGCTCGGCATCCTTAATTTGGGGCCTGGTGGCCGGGTCGGATAGAATCGGTCTACAAACCGAGGCACATCCGCAATCCATGTCCGACAACCTAGTCGAAATCCAGGGACTCCATTTCGCTTACGCCAACCGCCCTGTCCTGAAGGGCATCGACCTGACCGCACGGCGCGGCCAGGTGGTCGCCATCATGGGCAATTCCGGTTGCGGCAAGACCACGTTGTTTCGTCTGATCAGCGGCTCGGTCCGGCCGACCCAGGGCAGCCTGAAGGTGGACGGCCTGGATGTCGGCGGGCTTGACCAGGATGGCCTCTACCAACTGCGCCGCCGCATGGGCGTCCTGTTCCAGTTCGGCGCCCTGTTCACCGACATGACGGTGTTCGACAACGTGGCCTTTCAGCTACGCGAACATACCGACCTGCCCGAGGTGATGATCCGCGACCTGGTGCTGATGAAGCTGAATGCAGTCGGTCTGCGCGGCGCCCACGACCTGATGCCTTCCGAACTGTCCGGCGGCATGGCCCGCCGGGTCGCCATCGCCCGCGCCATCGCGCTCGACCCGATGCTGATCCTCTACGATGAGCCGTTCGCCGGCCTCGACCCGATTTCCCTCGGGGTCATCGGCAACCTGATCCGCCGCCTGACCGACACCCTGGGCCTGACTTCCATCGTGGTGACCCACGATATCCAGGAATCCCTGAAGATGGTCGATTACGTCTATTTCATCTCCGAAGGCATGGTCGAAGCGCAGGGCACGCCGGCCGAGATCAAGGCCTCCGGCCTGCCCTACGTACACCAGTTCGTGCATGGCGAAGAGGATGGCCCGGTACCGTTCCATTATCCTTCCGAGCCGTATGTCTCCGATCTGAGGTTGGCCCATGCCTGAGCGCGCCCTGAACGGTATTCGCAAGATCGGCCACCGCACCATCGACGGGGTTTGGCGCATGGGCGTGGCGACGCGTTTCTTCCTGCTGACCCTGCTGCATTCGGGCATCTGCCTGCGCCGTCCTCAGTTGGTCATGCGGGAAATCTTCTCGGCCGGCGTGCTTTCGCTGATCATCATCGTGGTATCCGGCCTGTTCGTCGGCATGGTGCTCGGCCTGCAGGGCTACGAGACGCTGCAAACCTACGGCTCCGAAGAGGCCCTGGGTGTCCTGGTCGCCCTGTCCCTGGTGCGCGAGCTGGGGCCGGTGGTGGCGGCCCTGCTGTTCGCCAGCCGGGCGGGCTCGGCCATCACGGCGGAAATCGGCCTGATGAAGGCCACCGAGCAGATCGCCGCCATGGAGATGATGGCGGTCGATCCGGTCGCCCGCGTGGTGGCGCCGAGGTTCTGGGGCGCGGTGATCTCCATGCCCCTGCTGGCGGCATTGTTCTCGGCCATGGGCGTGTTCGGCGGCTACCTGGTCGGTGTCGTCCTGATCGGCGTCGATGAAGGCTCGTTCTGGTCCCAGATGCAGGCGGCGGTGGATTTCCGCGAGGACATCATGAACGGCGTCATCAAGAGCGTGGTGTTCGGCGTCGCCGTCACCGTGGTCGCCCTGTTCGAGGGCTATGACGCGCCGCCGACCGCCGAGGGCGTGTCGCGCGCGACCACCCGCACCGTAGTGACGTCCAGCCTGGCCATCCTGGCCCTGGATTTCGTTTTGACAGCATTCATGTTTCGTGGAGTCTGAGATGGAGCGGACAACCCTGGATTTGTGGGTCGGCCTTTTTGTGGCGGCGGGCATTGCGGCACTGTTGTTCCTGGCCATGAAGGTGGGCAACATCGGTGGCTTCGAGACTTCTAAGGCCTATGCCGTGACGGCGGAATTCGACAACATCGGCGGCCTCAAGGTGCGCGCTCCAGTCAAGAGCGCCGGCGTCGTGGTCGGCCGGGTCGGCGATATCCGCTTCGATACCCGTGCCTACCGGGCCGAGGTGGTGCTGAACATCAGCGATGCCTACAAGTTTCCGGTCGATACCAGCGCTTCGATCATGACCTCGGGCCTGCTGGGCGAGCAATACATCGCCCTGGAGGCGGGCGCCGAGGAAAAGATGCTCGGCCAGGGCGGCAAGCTCAAGATTACCCAGGGCGCGGTGGTCCTGGAAAACCTGATCGGCCAGTTCCTCTACAACAAGGCAGACGAGGCTACCCCCGCCGACAAGTAGGAATGTCCCTTGACGGAAATCCGCACAGCCGCAAAATGGCGGCACCTGATGGATTATTGGATCTGACGATGTATAAATTTTTCAAAGCCTTCTTCGTTCCCATTGCCTTCCTGGCGGCGTCCTCGGCCTATGCCGGCATCGCTCCGGATGTCCTGGCCCGGAATACCTCCAGCGAGGTGATCCAGATCGTCAAGCAGGACGACGACATCAAGAATGGCCGTTCGAGCAAGATCTACGCGGTCGTCGAGACCAAGGTGCTGCCGCATTTCGACTTCGAGCGCATGACCAAGCTGGCCGTGGCGCGCAACTGGAATACCGCCTCGCCGGAACAGCAGAGCCGCCTGGTCGACGAGTTCCGCTCCCTGCTGGTGCGGACCTACGCCGCCTCCCTGTCCAGCGTCGCCGAGTACAAGATCGACTTCAAGCCCCTGCGCATGGCTGCCGGCGACACCGACGTGATCGTCAATTCCGAGGTCAGCAAGCCGGGGGCGCCCGCCATCACCATCGATTACCGCATGGAAAAGATGGGCGAGGCCTGGAAGGTCTACGACGTCCTGGTCGACGGCGTCAGCCTGGTCACGGTGTACCGCAACTCCTTCAACTCGGAAGTCCGCAAGGGTGGCGTCGACGGCCTGATCCAGGCCCTGAACCGGCGCAACCAGCGCAAGTAACCGGCATGCGAATCGAAAACGCCGTCGCCTATCCGGAGGGTGCACTGACCCTGAAGGAGGCCAGCCAGGCCTTGCAGGACGGCGAGCAGGCGCTGGCCAAGGGGGCTACGGTATTCGACCTGGCCGAGGTGACCAAGGTCGACTCCTCCGCGCTCAGCCTCATGCTGTCCTGGCAGCGCCAGGCCCAGGCGCGCTCGTTGCCACTCGGTTTCCGCAATATCCCGGATAGCGTGCACAGCCTGGCCAGGCTGTACGGCCTGGCCGACCTGATCCACTGATGTCCCCGGCGGTACGCCTGCGCGCGCTGGAGAAGCGCTATCCATCCGTGCATGCCTTGCGCGGGATCGATCTCGATGTCGCCGAGGGCGAGTTCTTCGCCCTGCTGGGGCCGAACGGTGCCGGCAAGACTACCCTGATCAGCGTCCTGGCCGGCCTGGCCCGGCCCAGCGCGGGCACCGCCGAGGTGATGGGTTTCGATGTCATCCGCGACTATCGCGGTGCCCGCCGCAGTCTCGGCGTGGTGCCCCAGGAACTGGTCTACGACGCCTTCTTCACGGTGCGCGAGATGCTGCGCTTCCAGTCCGGCTATTACGGCCTGCGCAAGAACGACGCCTGGATCGACGAACTGCTTGGCCATCTCGGCCTCACCGACAAGGCCGACGCCTATTGCCGCACCCTGTCCGGCGGCATGAAGCGTCGTCTGCTGGTGGCCCAGGCCCTGGTCCACAAGCCGCCGGTGATCGTCCTGGACGAACCGACCGCCGGGGTCGACGTCGAACTGCGCCAGTCGCTTTGGACCTTCATCCGCCGCCTCAACCGCGAGGGCCATACCATCCTCCTGACCACCCACTACCTGGAGGAGGCGGAGGAACTGTGCGAGCGGGTCGCCATGCTCAAGGACGGCCGCATCGTCGCCCTCGACCGTACGGTCAACCTGCTCCGTTCGGAGGAGGAGCGCCGGCTGGAACTGGTGCTCTCCAGTCCGGTCCTGCCGGATGGCCTGGCTGGTCGGTTGATCGACCGGGATGGCCGCCGCTTCGTCCTGGCCCTGCCGGAATACGGCGAATTGGAGGCCATCCTGGCCGAACTGCGCCGCCACGACATCCGGGTCGAGCAGATGAGCTTGCGCCAGGCCGACCTGGAAGAGGTTTTCCTGAAGGTGATGCGGCGATGAGCGGTTTCCGCACGCTTTTCTACAAGGAGATCATCCGGTTCTGGAAGGTGCTCATGCAGACCGTCCTGGCCCCGGTGCTGAACGCCTTGCTCTATCTGCTCATCTTCGCCCACATCCTGGCGGAGCATATCCAGGTCTATCCCGGGGTCGGCTATACGGCCTTCCTGATGCCTGGTCTGGTCATGATGTCGATCCTGCAGAACGCCTTCGCCAACAGTTCGTCCAGCCTGATCCAATCGAAGCAGAGCGGCAATATCGTGTTCGTTCTGCTGCCGCCGCTGTCCCATTTCGAGTTCTTCGCCGCCTATCTTCTGGCGGCCATCGTGCGCGGGCTGGTGGTCGGGCTCGGCGTGCTCGTGGTCGGCATGCTCTTCACCGACCTGCGGTTCGCCCAGCCGCTCTGGATCGTCGCCTTCGCCGTCGCGGCCAGCGCCGCCTTCGGGGCGGTCGGCATCGTCGCCGGCATCTGGGCCGACAAGTACGACCACCTGGCCGGGGTGCAGAACTTCATCATCATGCCGCTCACCTTCCTGTCCGGGGTGTTCTATTCGATCCACTCCCTGCCGTCCTTCTGGCAGGCCGTGTCGCACTACAACCCGGTGTTCTACATGATCGACGGCTTCCGCTACGGTTTCTTCGGCCAGGCCGACGTCGACCCCTGGTTGTCCATTGCCGTTGTGCTGCCGGTCGCCCTCGTGCTGGCCGGGTTGTCTTTGCGGTTGATCGGCAGCGGCTATAAACTCCGCCATTGACCAGAACCCGTACCCCCATGACCACTCCCCAGCAAATCAAGGACTGGATCGAAGCGTCGCTGCCTTGCGAGCACGTCCAGGTCGAAGGCGACGGCCAGCATTTCGAGGCCGTCATCGTCAGCGGCGAATTCCGCGGCAAGACCCGGATCGGCCAGCACCAGGCGGTCTACCAGGCCCTGGGCGACCATATGCAGAGCGATATCCACGCCCTTTCCATGAAGACCCTCACCCCTGAAGACTGGCAAAAATCGAATGGATAAACTGATCATCGAGGGCGGCCAGCGCCTGGCCGGCGAAGTCGCCATTTCCGGCGCCAAGAACGCCGCCCTGCCCATCCTGTGCGCGGCCCTGTTGTCGGCCGAGCCGCTGGAACTCGCCAACGTCCCCGACCTGAACGACATCGGCACCATGCTCAAGCTGCTCGAGCAGATGGGTGTGAAGGTCGCGCGCGACGGCCATCGCGTGACCCTCGATGCCGGCGGCCTCAACAACCCGGTGGCGCCCTACGAGATGGTCAAGACCATGCGTGCCTCCATCCTGGTCCTGGGTCCGCTCACCGCCCGCTGCGGCGAGGCGCGGGTGTCCCTGCCGGGCGGCTGCGCCATCGGCGCCCGGCCGGTCGACCAGCACATCAAGGGCCTCCAGGCCATGGGGGCGGAGGTCACGGTCGAGCATGGCTACGTCCACGCCAAGGTGGCCAAGCTGAAGGGCGCCCGCCTGTTCACCGACATGGTCACCGTGACCGGCACCGAGAACCTGATGATGGCGGCCTGCCTGGCCGACGGCGTCACGGTGATCGAGAACGCCGCCCGCGAGCCCGAGGTGGTGGACCTGGCCCAGTGCCTGACCGCCATGGGTGCGCGCATCTCCGGCGCCGGCACCGACGTGATCCGCATCGAGGGCGTCGCCAAGTTGCATGGCGCCAGCCACCGCATCATGCCGGACCGCATCGAGACCGGTACCTTCCTGTGCGCCGCGGCGGCGACCGGCGGCGAAATCCGCCTGACCGGCACCTCGACCGGCTACCTGGATTCCGTGGTCGACAAGCTGATGGATTCCGGCTGCGACATCAGCGGCGAGAAGACCCGGACCAGCGAGTCCATCCTGATCCGCGCCCCGGAGCGGCTCAAGGCGGTGTCGATCCGCACCGCGCCGTATCCGGCCTTCCCGACCGACATGCAGGCCCAGTTCATGGCCATCAACTGTGTCGCAGAGGGTTCGGCGGTGATGCGCGAGACCATCTTCGAGAACCGCTTCATGCACGCGGTGGAACTGATCCGCCTGGGCGCCGACATCAAGATCGACGGCAACACCGCCTTCGTCACCGGCGTCCACAAGCTGGAAGGCGCCACCGTCATGGCCACCGACCTGCGCGCCTCGGCCAGCCTGATCATCGCCGGACTGGTGGCGGAGGGCGAGACCCACGTCGAGCGCATCTACCACCTCGACCGCGGCTACGAACACATCGAAAGCAAACTGACCGCGCTGGGCGCGAAAATCAAACGAGCAAAGGCATGACCCAAGTCACCCTGGCCCTGTCCAAGGGCCGCATCTTCGAAGAGACCCTGCCGCTCCTGGCGGCGGCCGGCATCGTCCCGAACGAGAACCCGGAGTCCTCGCGCAAGCTGATCATCGGCACCAACCGGCCGGACGTGCGCCTGATCATCGTGCGCGCCTCCGACGTGCCCACCTACGTCCAGCACGGCGCTGCCGACCTCGGCATCGCCGGCAAGGACGTCCTGGTCGAGCATGGCGGCGACGGCCTCTACCAGCCGGTCGATCTCAATATCGCCAAGTGCCGCATGATGGTCGCCACCCCGGTCGGCTTCGACTACGAGTCCGCGGTCAGGCGCGGCGCCCGCCTGCGCGTGGCTACCAAGTACACCCAGACCGCCCGCCTGCACTTCGCCGCCAAGGGCGTGCACATCGACCTGATCAAGCTGTACGGCTCCATGGAACTGGCGCCGCTGGTCGGGCTGTCCGACGTGATCGTCGACCTGGTATCGACCGGCGGCACCCTGAAGGCCAACAACCTGGTCGCGGTCGAGTCGATCATGGAGATCAGCTCCCGCCTGGTGGTCAACCAGGCCGCCATGAAGCTCAAGCACGACCTCATCCAGCCCATCGTCGAGACCTTCCGCCAAGCCGCCTCGGCCTGATTCATACGGCTATAATGTTTCTTTGCTAACGCACCGGGTTCCACCATGACCGCCATCACCCGCCTCGATTCCGCCCAGCCCGACTTCCAGGCCGCGCTGAAAAACCTGCTCGCCTTCTCCGCCGAGACCGACAAAGGCATCTCCGATGCCGTCGATACCATCCTGCATGGCGTGCGCACCCGGGGCGACGCCGCGGTGCTGGAGTACACGGCCCGCTTCGACCGCCTCCAGGCCGGCAGCATGGCCGAACTGGAATTGCCGAAAGAGCGCCTCGAGGCCGCCCTCAAGGGCCTGCCCCTGCGCCTGGAAAAAGCCCTGCGCGAGGCCGCCGAGCGGGTGCGCCTGTATCACGAGAAGCAGCTCATGCAGTCCTGGACCTACACCGAGGCCGACGGCACGGTGCTCGGCCAGCAGGTCACCGCGCTCGACCGCGTCGGCCTCTACGTGCCCGGCGGCAAGGCGGCCTATCCCTCGTCCGTACTGATGAACGCCATTCCCGCCAAGGTCGCGGGCGTCAAGGAACTGATCATGGTGGTGCCGACCCCGGACGGCATCCAGAACGAACTGGTCCTGGCCGCCGCCGCCGTGTCCGGCGTCGACCGGGTGTTCACCATCGGCGGCGCCCAGGCGGTGGCCGCCCTGGCC
>JAAXVP010000101.1 GCA_013335435.1 Thiobacillus sp.
TCCGCGCCCGCCACGGCGTTGGGGTCGCTCTTGATCCGGTGGTAGAGGGCGATGATGTGCAGGACGTTGAGGTGCTGGCGCTTGTATTCGTGGATGCGCTTGACCTGGACGTCATGCAGGCTGTCCGGGTCGATGACCAGGCCCAGGCGACGGCGTACCAGGCCGGCGAAGTCTTCCTTCACCGCGCGCTTGATGTAACGCCACTCGCTGCGGAAGCCGGCGTCGTCGGCGTAGGGCTCCAGGGCGCGCAGCCGTTCCAGGTCGCGCACCCAGCCTTCGCCTATGGTCTGGTCGAGCAGGCGGGCCAGGCGCGGGTTGGATAGGGCCAGGAAGCGCCGGGGCGTGACGCCGTTGGTCTTGTTGCTGAACTTGTCCGGATTGAAGGCGTAGAAGTCGGCCAGGACGTCCTGCTTGAGCAGGTCGGTGTGCAGGGCGGCGACGCCGTTGATGGCGTGGCTGCCGACGCAGGCCAGGTTGGCCATGCGCACGTAGCGCTCGCCCTGCTCGTTGATCAGCGACATCCGGGCCAGGCGATCGTGGTCGCCCAGGAAGCGGATGCGCACCTCGTCCAGGAACCGGGTATTGATCTCCAGGATGATCTCAAGATGGCGCGGCAGGACCTTGCCGAACAGGTGCACCGGCCACTGTTCCAGGGCCTCCGGGAGCAGGGTGTGGTTGGTGTAGGCGAAGGCCTTGCGGGTGATGCCCCAGGCGCGGTCCCACTCCATGTCGTTCTCGTCGACCAGGATGCGCATCAACTCGGCGATGGCCACCGCCGGATGGGTGTCGTTGAGCTGGACGGCGAACTTCTGGTGGAACTTGTCGAGCGGAATGCCCTGGTTGCGCATGATGCGCAGCATGTCCTTGAGCGAGCAGGCGACGAAGAAGTACTGCTGCTGCAGGCGCAGTTCCTTGCCCTGGATCTGTTCGTCGTTCGGATAGAGCACCTTGGTGATGTTTTCCGAGATCACCTTCTTGTTCACCGCGCCCCAGTAGTCGCCCCGGTTGAAGGTGGTCAGGTCGAACGATTCCGGCGCCTCGGCGCGCCACAGGCGCAGGGTGTTGGCGGTGTTGTTGCGGTAGCCCAGGATGGCGGTGTCGTAGGGCGTGCCCATCACGGTCAGGGCCGGAATCCACTGCGCCCGGTGACGGCCTTCATGGTCGTGGTAGTGATGGGTGTGGCCGCCCAGGTGGACCTCCACGGCCCATTCCGGCCGCGGCAGCTCCCAGGGATTGCCGTAGCGCAGCCACTTGTCGGTCAATTCGACCTGCTCGCCGTGCACGATCTCCTGGGCGAAGATGCCGAACTCGTAGCGGATGCCATAGCCGAGCGAGGGGATCTCCAGGGTCGCCATGGAATCCAGGAAGCAGGCGGCCAGGCGGCCGAGGCCGCCGTTGCCGAGGCCGGGTTCCTCTTCCTGGGCGAGAATCTCCTCGAACGACAGGCCGAGTTCGCGCAGGGCCTGGCGGGCGTTGTCGTAGATGCCCAGGTTGAGCAGGTTGTTGCCCAGGTGGGGGCCGAGCAGGAACTCGGCCGAGAAATAGGCCACCGTGCGCGACTGGTCCGCGGTGTAGGTCTCGGCGGTGTTGATCCAGCGCTGCAGCAGGCGGTCGCGCACCGTGTAGGCGAGAGCCATGTAGTAGTCGTTGCGGGTCGCCAGCGCGGGAAACTTGCCCTGGTAGTAGAGCAGGTTGTCGAGGAAGGCGCGCTTCAGGGCATCCTTGGTCAGGGCGGTGCGCGAATCTTCGAATGCCGGGCAGGAGGTGTTGTCGTCGGTGGGCATGGTGGCTGTTTCAGGCTGGTATCGGATGGGCCGGGATGCGGTCGGGCAGGCGGGCCGTTCGGCATGGCCGGTCTTCGGCCGAGGCAGGGTGGCATCCCGATGGTATAAGGCGGCATAGCCGGCGCGGGCGCGATTGTTCCACATCTTGGCCGCTTAGAACACCCGCCTCGAAAGGGGGCGCGGGCGCCATTTCAGTGCGCGACCCCCACCCGGGCGGACATATTGCCGCCAGCGGCCGGTAGGGTAGGTGCTGCGCCGACGCCGGACGGCGGGTCGTATTGGGCATGGAGGACTTCCGCAACGGTTACCCCGATAGAGCAGCAATTAGCGTGCCTGCGTCGTGGCAGGACATGGGTTTTCACTATTCCAATTTGCAGCATTTTTTTCGTCGGATTGGCGATAATGGCGGGATGGACAATGAGCACATGAACATCGTTTTATCCGGCCTGGCCGACAAGGGCTGGTGCGTGCTGCCCGATTTCCTGGCGCCGGACCGGGTGGCGGCCTTGCGGGAGGAATGCCTCGCCCGCCATGGCAAGGGCAACTTCCACGCCGCCGGGGTCGGCTCCGGCCGGGCCCATGTGGTTTCCGAGGTGCGCAGCGACAGCATCCTCTGGGTGGAGCCCGACGACCCGCATCCGGCCGTGCGCGAATACGTCGGCGCGACCGAGGCGCTGCGCCAGGCGGTGAACCGGGATTTCTTCCTCGGCCTGCATGAACTGGAAGCGCATTTCGCCGTGTATCCGCAAGGCGCCTTCTACAAGAAACACCTGGACCGCTTCCGCGACGACGACCGCCGCACCCTGACCGCCATCGTCTACCTGAACGAGGCCTGGACCGAGGCCGACGGCGGCCTGTTGCGCTTCTGGCCCGACCCGTCCGGGGAGGGCGAGGCCCTGGACATCGTGCCCGCGGGCGGTACCCTGGTGACCTTCCTGTCCGAACTCTACTGGCACGAGGTCTTGCCGGCGCAGCGCACGCGCCTGGCCCTGACCGGCTGGTTCAAGCGCCGTTAAACTTTTCCCGGCCTGGCGCCGATAAGGGGTAATCCCCCGGGTTCGAGGCGCACGTGACCGATCTCCGCGAAATCTTTGCCCTGCCGGGCATGCAGCTCCTCGATGCCTTCGGCGAGGCCGTGTTCGGCTTCGACGCCGACGGGCGCTGCCTGCATGCCAGCCTGCCGGCCCTGAACCTGCTGCATGTGGCGAGCCTGGACGAGATCGTCGGCCGCCCGCTGGCGGAGGTGCTTAAGCGGCCCTGGCCCGCCTCGCTGCCGGCCTGGGAGCAGTGCCTGGCCTGGCTGGCCGACAACCCGGGCAAGACGTTGCGTTCGGAACTGGAGACCGTGGTGCGTCCGGACGGTCAGGACTTGCCGGTGGCCATCGCCCTGGTCTCCGTGCCGGTGCCCGGCGGGGCGCCGGTGCTGGCCGCCGTGGTGCGCGACCTGAGCGAGCGCAGCCGACAGTCCAAGGCCTTCCATGCCAGCGTGAAGAGCTTTCGCGCCCTGCTCGACAGCGTATCCGACGCCATTTTCTTTCTCAGCCGCCAGGGCAAGGTGATCGATGCCAACCAGGGTATCCAGTCCATGTTCGGCTATTCGCCGGCGCTGTTCCTGGGCAAGTCGATCGACAACATCCTCGACCTCGGCAGCCATGAACTCGGCCTGATCTCCAGTGCCGCGCCATCCGTGGTCGACGGCCAGTCGCGCCACATCGAGTTCACCGCCCGCAACCGCCGGGGCGAGACCTTTCCGGCCGAGATCTATCTGTACCCGTCGAGCTACTTCAACCAGTCGGTGGCCATGGCCATCGTCCACGACATCAGCGAACGCCGGCGCCAGGAGGCCGCGCTGACGGAGGCGCGCGACCTGGCCGAGCAGAGCAGCCGCCTGAAGGGCGAGATCATCCGCAACATGAGCCATGAGTTCCGTACCCCGCTGGCGGCGATGATCGGCATGGGCGACCTGCTCGGGGATACCGAGCTGGACGAGGAACAGAAGATCTATCTGGACGAGGCCCTGAGCAGCGCCAAGGGCATGCTCGAACTGGTCAACGGCATACTCGACCTGGCCAAGCTGGAATCCGGCCACTATCGCTCGAACACGGTCGACTTCAACCTGGCTGAGGTGTTCAACGATCAGGCGCGCCGGTTTGCCGAGGCGGCGCGGTCCAAGGGCCTGGCGCTGCGGGTCGAACTCGACCCGGTCCTGCCCGCCGTGGTGGGCGGTGACATGGAAGGTATCGGCAAGGCATTGGCCCTGCTGGTCGACAATGCCGTCAAGTTCACCGACCGGGGCGAGGTGGTGCTGGCCGCCGGCAAGATCGAGGCCGGCGACTGCCCGCCCGCTGGCTGTAGCGTGCGCTTTGCGGTCCGGGATACCGGAATCGGCATCCCGGAAGAGGCCCGGGCGCGCCTCTTCGACGCCTTCGTCCAGGGCGACGGCTCGGCCACCCGCCGGCACGGCGGCATCGGTCTCGGTCTCGGCATCGCCAGCCGCCTCGTGGTGGCCATGGGTGGCCGACTGGAGGTCGACAGTGCGCCGGGCCGGGGCAGCGAATTCCGCTTCGACCTGAAGTTGAGCCCGCCGGAGTTTCCCGAGAGCGAGTAGGTCGTCGGGTGGCTAGGTGCCGTCGCCGACGAAGGGGTTGTGGCGGCGTTCCCAGCCGAAGGTGGAAGATGCGCCATGGCCGGACACGAACTTCACGTCGTCGCCGAGCGGAAACAGCTTTTCCCGGATGGAACGGATCAGGGCGTTGTAGTCGCCGCGTTCGAAGTCGGTGCGGCCGATCGAGCCCTTGAACAGGACGTCGCCGACAAAGGCCTGGCGCGCCTCCGGCTGGTAGAACACGACATGGCCGGGGGTGTGACCCGGACAATGGAGGACGTCGAAGGCGATCTCACCGACCTCGACCAGGTCGCCTTCGTGCAGCCAGCGCCGGGGCCGGAACGGCGCCGTGTGCGGAAAGCCGAACATGGAACACTGCACCGGCAGGGCGTCGAGCAGGAAGGCATCCTCGGCCTGCGGCCCCTCGATGGCGATATCCAGACGTTCGGCCAGGATGTTCGCCGCCCCGACATGGTCGATATGGCCATGGGTGAGCAGTATCTTGTCGAGCGTCAGGCCGTGCTGGTCGATCGCATCGAGCAGGCGCGCCGGCTCGCCGCCCGGGTCGATCAGGGCGGCCTTGCCGGTAGCCTCGCACCAGACCAGCGAACAGTTCTGCTGGAATGGCGTGACCGGGATAACGGCGAACTTCAATTGCCGGTGGCCTTGTTGACCGCCTGCATGTAGCGGGTGGCGGTGGCGGGGGCCTGGACTGTGCCCTCCATGATTTCACGCGGGCGCACGCTGCGGCCGTAGAACTCGGTATTGGCGGCCTTGTCGACGTCCAGCTTGGCGCCCTCCAGGGAAACCCCGGCAAACAGGCCGCGGCTGCGCGAATAGGAATAGATCTCCGCCTTCAGGTCGACGTCGGTGGCGGCCTCGCCCCGGCGGCCCAGAGGACCGGCGGCGACCGCGGCGTCGGCGCCCAGGGTGAAGGTGCCGTTGATCAGGTTTTCCACGCTGCGCCGGGTCTTGAACACCAGGACCACGTCGGTGGACTGGGCACCGATCTGCCAGCCGATGCTGCCGGCGGCCAGTTTCAGGAAGATCGGCTGGCTCCAGCGACCGTAGCTGTCACGCACGTTCAGGATGCCCTTGCCATAGCTGCCGCCGACGAAGAAGCCGGCCTTGATCACGCCCGGAATGATGGCGATGCCCTGGGCATTCTTGAGCAGGGCAGGCGGGATTTCCTGTTCGGGCATGGTGTTGGTCTTTTCCAGGATCTCGGTGGCCGCTTCCAGGCGGTCGATGGGGTCCTCGGCGGCGGCCTGGACCGACACGGCGGCGAACAGGGCGGCCAGGCCGATCAGGGTACGAGTTAGTGTTTTCATGCTTATTCCTTCATATGGGTGCAGGTATCCGGTTAGTCCGGCGAAGCGGTCGAGGGTTCCGCGCTTTGCCACGGCGTCTTCATGCGTTAGCCTATCCCGGCTTCGTTGCCAATGCCACCACCATGACACGTCCACCTGCCCAGGATGCCCAATTGTTCCTGACCGGCCAATGTCCGCATTGCCCGGCCATGTTGCAAACCCTGACCGAAATGCTCAAGCAGGGCTGGATCGGCCGCCTGACACTGGTCAACCTCGAGGCGCGTCCCGAGGCGGCTCGTGAGGAGGGTATACGCAGCGTACCCTGGACCCGGATCGGGCCGTTCGACCTGGCCGGCGTCCACGGCCGCGAGGAACTGCTCGAATGGGTCGAGCGTGTCGGCAGCCCGGACGGCATGACCGAGTATTTCCATATCCTGCTCAAGG
Organism: Thiobacillus sp.; assembly: GCA_013335435.1. Taxonomy (GTDB): domain Bacteria; phylum Pseudomonadota; class Gammaproteobacteria; order Burkholderiales; family Thiobacillaceae; genus Parasulfuritortus. Next base: position 6,144 of record JAAXVP010000101.1, read on the forward strand.
ATGGCCACCTCGACCAGGTGCTCGCCTTGGTACATCGCCGGCCCGACACCCTGGCGGCCCTGTTGCCCATCGTCGCCAACCCGGAGGCCAGCATCAACGTGCGCATCGGTGCCGGCGTGGTGTTCGAGGAATTCGCCGGCCAACCGGCCATGCAGGCCTTGACCGACCGGTTCGGGGCACTGACCCGGCACGACGACCCGCGCGTGCGTGCCGACGCCTGCCATTATCTCAGCCTGACCGGGGCGCCGGCGGCCAGGGATTACCTGGAGCGCTGCCGGCAGGACGACGACGGCACGGTGCGCGAGATCGCCGCCGAGAGCCTGGTGGCGCTGACGGCGTAAGGGAAGTTTGAATCCGTCATCGCGAGGAGCGGCCTTTAGCCGCGAGCGCAGCGTGGCGGGACGTGGCGATCCGGAAGGGATTGATTTTGGATTGCCGCGCTGCGCTCGCAATGTCAGTCATTGATTTGTTCGGCGTTTCCCAGGGCGGTTGCGGCATCAATGCCCGGCCGGCCGGCTGGCGCGCCGGTTGGCCTCGAAGCCGCCCTTGGCCTTCCAGCCCTCGAAGCCGTCCTGCAACACCTTGACGTTGTCCCAGCCCAGCAGGCGCAGGGCGAACACCGCCTGGGCCGACAGGCTGCCGGAGTTGCAGTAGACCACCACCATGCGGTCCTTGGGGATCTCGTTGCGCCGGGCCACGGCCTGGCGCCACTCGATGTTGATGGCGCCGGGGATGTGGTCCTTGGCATATTGTGCCGCGTCGCGGGCGTCGATCACGGTGACCTTCTGCCAGTCCTCGGCCGGGATCTGCTCGGGCCAGATCAGGCTGCTGCCGTATTCATTGAAGTCCAGGTATTCCTCCATGGCCTTGACCACGGCGGGGTTTTCGGCGGCTTGCGCGGCGAGGGGCAGGAGCAGGGCGGCGGCGAGCGCCAGGGTGCGTAGTGTCATGACGGGATTCCTCAATCGTGGGCGGGGTTGAGCCGGGGCAGGGTTTCCTCGGCCATGAGATGAACCAGCAGGCCGGAGGCGACCATCGCCCCGGCGACCAGCCAGAAGGTGCTGGCCAGGGTGCCGGTCAGGGCGGCGGTGAGGCCGACCAGGCCGGCGCCGACGGCATAGCCGAAATCGCGCCAGAAGCGGTAGATGCCGATGGCGGAGCCGCGCCAGTCGGGGTGGGCGATGTCGGCCACGGCGGCGGACAGGTTGGGGTAAAGCAGGGCCATGCCCAGGCCGGCCAGGGCGGCGGTGCCGAGCAGCCAGGCGGCCGAGTCGACCAGCGGCATCAGGGCGATGCCGGCGCCGCACAGCCACATGCCCCAGACGATGGGCCGCATCCGGCCGATGCGGTCGGACAGGCGGCCGGTGAAGAACTGCGCCACGCCCCACGTTATCCCATAGGCGCCGACGATCCAGCCCACCAGGGGCAGCGGCAGGCCGCGCTGGTAGAGCCAGACCGGGGCGATCACCCACATCCAGGCGTCGACGAACTTCTCCACCAGGCCGGCCTGGCACAGGGCGGCCATGCGGCGATCGCGCCAGGTCATCAGGGTGAACATCTCCCAGGTGCCCGGTTTGGCCGAGACGCCTTTCGGGTAGCGTGGCCGCGGGCCGGTGGCGCTGGCATGCCTGGCCGCCTCCAGGCGCGCCCAGGGCAGGGTCTCCTCGACCCAGAGCAGGGTGGCGATGCCGGCCGCGCCGACCGCGAACAGGCCGAACCAGAGCAGCCCCTCGCGGGCGCCCAGGTGCTCGGCCAGATAGGCGGTGACGATGCCGGCGATGGCGACGCCGACATAGCCGGAGAACTCGTTCATGCCGATCGCCAGGCCGCGCTGGTCGCCGCGCGCGAGGTCAAGCTTGCTGGTCTGGGTCATCGACCAGGTGAAGCCCTGGTTGACGCCCAGGAGCACGGTGGCGGCGACGATCCAGCCCCAGTCGGGGGCGTACCAGATCATGACCGGGATGGGCAGGGCCGACAGCCAGCCCCAGAACAGCACGCGGCGGCGGCCGACCCGCTCGGACAGGCGGCCGGCGACGAAGTTGAGCGCGCCCTTGACCACCCCGAAGGCGACCACGAAGCTGGCCAGGAGCAGGAAAGAGCCGCGCGCGACGCCGAATTCGGACTCCGACAGGGCGGGCACGACGGTGCGCATCATGCCCAGGGTGAGGCCGACGAAGAAGACCTGGACGACCTGGTGGGCGAACTGGCCGAGGTTGGCGCGGATGCCGTGGTTGAGTGGGGTCATGTGATGGACTTGGCTAGGGTGGTGGTTTGCCCCCTCCCCCTTGAGGGGGGAGGGCTGGGGAGAGGGTGGGGGATAAACGAACCCCTCTCCCTCAAGGGGCGAGGGGCTACAGGCCCAGGTTGCTCTTCACCATGCGCTCCATCTCGGCCGGCCGGGGTGGGATTTCGGCGGTGAGGGCGGCGACGAAGGCGGTGCGGTCCAGGCTCAGCATGGGGTTCCAGCGCTTCTCGAAGCCGATGGTCGAGCCTGGCTTGCCGGAGATGCCGGCGCCGCAGACGCTGCCGGCGACGTGGCCGGCGTAGATCTCGACCTCGTTGGGCAGGCCGAGTAGCTTGCCGTGCAGGCTGTCCCAGATCTGTCCGGCCATCTCGGTCTCCCGGCCGGCCAGGTCGGGCCGGCCGACCGCGCCGACGAACAGGGTGTCGCCGGTGACCACGAACCAGGGCGCCTCGGCACGGCGCTTGTCGGTGACCAGCAGGCAGATCGAATCCGGCGTATGGCCCGGTGTGTGGAGGACGTCGATGTAGACGTTGCCGACGTCGATGCGCTGGCCGTCCTTGAGGGGCTCGAAGGGGAACTGCACCCGGCCGGCATTGGCCTCGTGCAGGCTGTACAGGCCGCCGCATTTCTCCGCCAGGGCGCGGCCGCCGGAATAGTGGTCGGCGTGGACATGGGTGTCGATGACGTGGCTGATGCGCACGTTCTGCCTGGCGGCCTCGGCGATGAACCAGTCCTCGTCCCCGGCGACCGGGTCGACCGCGACCGCGACGTTGCAGGAACCGCAGCCGAACAGATAGGACAGGGTGGCCTCGCGGGTGGCCAGTTGGCGGAAAAACATGGGTATATCTCCTCTTCAACGCCCTCCCCTGCGGGCGGGGGAGGGCTGGGGTGGGGGAATCTCAAAAAACCATCACCTTGTCGGCCCATTCAGTCCATTGCGCGAGTTCGTCCAGGGTGCTCTTGTGGGCGCCCTCGGCCAGTTCCGCCTCGGCCATGCCGCGCGCCTCCATGCAGGTGCCGCAGACGCCGACCCGGCCAGGACCGGGACGGGCGACCTTGTTGAGCATGATCTGCAGGTTGTAATACCCGGCCGGCACCTTCTGGCCGTTCTTCGCGGCAACGGCGGCATCGCCCATCAGGAAGACCCGCACCTCGTGTTCCGGCTTGCGTGCCAGCGCGCCGGCCAGGCGCAGTCCGTTGTAAGTGCGTTCTTCGCCGTAGGGGGCGCCGTTGAGGATGAACAGGGCATGCATGGCTATCTCCAATCAGGGGTTGAGTTCCACCGGCAGGCCGTGCGCCCGCCATTCGGCGACGCCGTCCTCCAGGCGGATGGCCTGGTAGCCTTCCTTGTTGAGCAATTCCACCGCCTCCTTGGCCATCAGGCAGAACGGCCCCCGGCAATAGGCCACCACCGGCTTGTCGCGGGGCAGCTCGGCCAGGCGCTTCTGCACCTCGGATACCGGCATGGACTGGGCGTAAGGCAAATGCCCGGCGGCGTATTCGGTCTCCGGCCGCACGTCCAGGACCACCACCTCGCCGCGCCGGGCCAGTTCGAGGATCTCTTCCCGGCTCATCGGGGTCAGCTCGTTGGCATGCTCGGACAGCTTGGCCAGGGCCGCGCGCAGTTCCAGCAGGCGGTCCTCGGCGAGCGAGCGCAGGGCGACCCAGAAGTCGGCGACCGCCTCGCCGGTCAGCCGGTAATGGACGTTCTTGCCTTCCTTGCGCGACTCCACCAGGTGGGCCTGGCGCAGTTCCTTGAGGTGGGCGCTGGCCAGCTTGAGGGAGATCCCGGCCTCGGCGGCCAGGCGCTCGACCGGCTTCTCGCCCTGGGCCAGCAGCTCGATCAGCTCCAGTCGCTTCGGGCTGGAGACCGCCTTGCCGATGCGCGCCACCTGGGCATAGAGCACGTCCTTGATTTGTCTTCCGCTCATGTCCGTCCAATATTCCAATATTCTTTGGAATGTTAGTGTTGTGGCGTCGCGTCGTCAACCTCAGCGGTCATGGCGGCGGCCAGGGCACGGTTCCGGGCGCGGTGGTAACGGTTCGATAGGCCTGGCGGTCCGGGCGGCCGTGCCGCCATAACCATGCTCACCCATGGCCCTATCGCCGTGGTGGAGGCCAAAGCGGTCGGCAGCGACCGCATGCGGGTAGCCGAATCGTATGGCGACCGCGGCCTGTCGGTTTCCGTCGTACGCGGAGTCAGGGACGGCCTGTTCAGCATGCATATGACCGGAGGCGGCGACAGCACGGTGCGAAACTACGCCATGC
>JAAXVP010000102.1 GCA_013335435.1 Thiobacillus sp.
ACGCTCTTCCGATCTGGCTCGTTTTCCCGCCTGCGCGGGAATGACGGCCTGGGGTTAGACAATCTCGTCATACAAGTCCCGCCATTCACTATTCGTCTCCTCAATCAATTTCAGCTTCCAGGCCCGGTTCCACTTCTTCAGCTGCTTCTCGCGGCTGATTGCCGAGACCATGTTGTCATGTTGTTCATACCAGACCAACAGGTGCACTCCGTACTGCTTGGTGAAGCCATCCACCAGGTCTTGCTTGTGTTCAAAAACGCGTTTGACCAGATCGCTGGTCACGCCTATGTAAATCGTGCCGTTGCGCTGGCTGGCCAGTATGTATGCGCAAGGCTGTTTCTTCACGGTTGCACTGGATTCCCGCTTTCGCGGGAATGACGGCTCAGGTTATTTGGACAGCGTCGTTTGTGCCTTCTGTGCCTGCTCCAGGGCGTGGGCCGCCTCGGGGGGCATGTAGTTCTCGTCGTGCTTGGCCAGGACCTGGGTGGCGGCGAATTGGCCATCGCCCACCAGCTTGCCTTCCGCCACCACGCCCTTGCCTTCCTTGAACAGGTCGGGCAAGGGGCCATATTCCTTGACGCTGTAGTGGACCGTTACCGACTTCGCGGTATCGGTCACCACGAAACTGGTCTGCATGCCGTCCTCGGAGCGCTTCAGGCTGCCCGCCTCGACCAGGCCGCCGATGCGGAAGGCGCGGTCCTTGGGCGCTTCGCCCGCGGCCACCTGGGTGGGCGAGAAGAAAAACACCAGGTTGTTGCGGAAGGCGTTCAATACCAGGCTGGCGGCGATGGCCAGACCGACGACGGAGAGGCCGATGGCCAGCAGTTTCTTGTTGCGTGACTTCATTCCGATTCCCAGGTCTTCATGCGCTTGAGGCGTTGCAAAGTGTGTTTCTGACCGCGCTTGAGTGAAATGATTTCAATCAATATGAGAATAAACGTGACGACGTATGACCCCCACACGTAGAGGCCATAGCCGCCCATGGCCCAGAAGTCGCTCCAGCTGCCCCACTGCATCACTTGCCCTCCAGTATCTCGGCCACCCATTCGGTGTGGCGTTCGCGTTCCAGGATGATGCCGCGCACCCGGACCAAGGCCGCCGCGATGGCGTAGAACCAGGCTGCGATGGCCATGACCAGCATGCCGGTGAGCATGATCGTGGCCATGGTGGGGGCCTTCATGATGCTGATCGAGGCGCCCTGGTGCAGCGTGTTCCACCACTTCACCGAGAAATAGATGATCGGCACGTTGATGGCGCCGACCAGGATCAGCAGGGCACCGGCCTTGTCGCCCCGGCGCTGGTCGTCGATGGCGGACCACAGCGACATGATGCCAACGTAGAGGAAGAACAGGATCAGGGCCGAGGTCAGGCGGGCGTCCCAGACCCACCAGGCGCCCCACATCGGCTTGCCCCAGAAGGCGCCGGTCCACAGCGACAGGAAGGCGAACACGGCGCCGGTAGGCGCCAGGGCACGCGCCATCATGAACGACAGGCGGGTGTTCCAGGCCAGCCCGACCGCCGCCCAGAAGGCCATGATCATGTAGATGAACATCGACATCCAGGCCGCCGGCACATGGATAAAGATGACCCGGTAGGCCTCGCCCTGCTGGAAGTCGGTGGGCGCGACGAAGAAGGCGATATAGATGCCGAGGGCGGCCAGGATGCCGGAACTCCAGGCGAACCAGGGAATCAGGCGGCCGGCCAGATGGTAAAAGGTCATCGGGGCGGCGAATTTGAACCAGGCAATGGACATAGGCTTACTCGATCGAGACACGCAGGGCGGCCGAGGCCACCCAAGGGGACACCAGCAGGGTCATCACCATGAAGGCGGCCAGCAGGGACAGGTTGGCTTCCGCACCCAGGCCGGCCAGGGTGGCGTCGACGGCACCAGCGCCGAAGATCAAGGCCGGAACATACAAGGGCAGGATCAGCAGCGTCAACAATACCCCTCCGCCGCGCAGGCCCAAGGTCAGTGCCGCACCGATGCTGCCGAGCAGCGACAGGACCGGGGTGCCGATGAGCAGGGAGAGCATGAGGACGCCGATGGCATCGGCCGGCAGGGAGAATTGCACGCCCAGGACCGGGGCGATCAGGAGCAGCGGAATGCCGTAGATGAGCCAGTGGGCCAGGGCCTTGCCCAAGGCGAGCAGGACCGGCGGATTGGGCGACAACAGCATCTGTTCCAGGCTGCCGTCGCGGTGGTCGTCGGCGAACAGGCGCGACAGGGAGAGCAGCGAGGCGAGCAGTGCGGCCACCCAGAGGACGCCGCCGGCGACCTTGCTCAACATGGCCGGGTCGGGGCCGATGCCGAGCGGGAACATGCTGACCACCATGACGAAGAAGAACTGCGAGGTCAGCCAGTCGCCCCGGCGCCGGGCGGCCAGCTTGAGGTCGCGCCGGATGACCGCGATCAGGAAGCGGAACATAGTTCATCCTCCGTCACGTCAATCGCCGCTTCGGCCTTGGCCAGCACCGGGCCGACCTGCAGGGGCACGATACGGACGCCTGCCAGCGCCAGCGGCTGGTGCGTGGTCGCCACCACCATGCCGCCCTGGCCGACATGGTTGCGCAACAGGCCCTCGACCAGGGCGACGCCGTGCACGTCCAGGCCGGTGAGCGGTTCGTCCAGTATCCAGAGCAGGGAGCCGGAGCTGACCAGGCCGGCCAGGGCGACGCGCCGGCGCTGGCCGAAGGACAGGACGCGACAGGGCAGGTCCAGGCAGCGTGCCAGGCCGATGTCGACCAGGGCGTGCTCGGCCGTGGCCGCGGCCATCGGCGTACCGGCCAGCTCGGCGGCCAGGCGCAGGTTCTCCACCGGCGTGAGTTCGTCCTTGATGCCGTTCAGGTGGCCGAGATAGGCCATCTCGCGATGGTATAGCTCGCGGCAATCGGCTACCGCCTGGCCGCGCCAGCGGATCTCGCCGGCCAGCGGATGCGACAGGCCGGTCAGCAGGCGCAGCAGGCTGGTCTTGCCACGACCATTGCCGCCCTGGACCAGGAGCAGTTCACCCTGGCGCAACTGGAAATTCATGCCCGCGAACAGCGTACGGTCGCCGCGGGCGCAGGCGAGGTCGTGCACGGTGAGCAAGGCGGGGGATTCGGTCATGGATACGGATTTCTCGAAACTGTCGGAGGATACCGACAATCGGCGGCCGGGCAAAGTTCGGCTTTCATAAAAAAAGCCGGCCCGAAGGCCGGCTTGGAGTCGAGCACTACTCTCGTTTTACTTGGAGGCCGGTGCGGCGGCGGTCTTCATGGCGGCCATGGCTTCCTTGAGCATCTTGATGCCGTTCTGCGAGGAATCGATGGAACGGGTCAGCGAGTCACGCGCCGCGTCCGGGTTGTGGAAGCCGTCCGAGTTCTCGGCGGTCCACCATTCCCAGTACAGGTTGCTGTCGTACTGCATGTCGAGGGCCTTGTCCATGACGTCCTTGGCGACGCCGGCTTCCTTGGCCTTCATGATGACGTCGATGAACTCGGCCAGCCAGAACTCGGCCTTGGTCATCTTGCCGCGGATGTAGCCTTGCACCGATTCGATCTGGTACAGGGCCTCTTCCTCGCTCCATTCCTTGTGGCAGGTGACGCAGGCGGCCTTGACGTTGTAGCGCGGCGACATCTGCTGGTGATTGGTGGTCACCTTGCCGTTGGCCGCACGCTTCTTGGTCATGTGGCAGTCCTTGCACTCGACGCCAGCCTTCTCGTGCACGGAACCCCAGTAGGTTTCCATTTCCGGGTGCTGGATCTTGGGCAGCAGGGCGCCGGTGCTGGCGTGCTTGAAGTCCTTGAACTTGTACTGACCCACCATCTTTTCCTTGTACCCGAACACGTTGGTCCAGGTGAACAGGTTGGTGCGCGGATCGGCCATGGTGATGTAGTTCGGCTTGGCCGGATCGGAACAGTCGAAGCCAGGACCACAGTTGTACTCGACGTGGCACTGGGCGCACATCAGGTTGGAGTCGGCCTTGTTCAGCATGCCGATGGCGCGGAAATCCTTGCCGTCACGCTGGAAGACGACCTTGGTCATGGTGGTCTGCTTGCTCTTGACCGGGTCCAGGGGATAGGTGCCTTCCTTGCGGTCGACCACGGCCTGGATCAGGGCGTCGCGCACCACGCGCGGCTTGGCCGAGTGCGGGTCGTGGCACATGAAGCAGTTCAGCGGATGCTGCATGGCCTTGACGAAGTCGACCGGGTTGGAGGTACGGGCCCACTTGGCCTTCGGGTCGGGATCGCCCATGTACTTCCAGTCCAGGATGTGGTCCTGCGTCTTGCAGTTCACGCACACCGGGTTGACGGCCGACACGGACTGGGCCAGGAACTTCTTCTTGTTGTCGTTGGTGGCCGGATCGCGGTCGTCCATCAGGTCCCAGCTGTTGTTGGCGGCCATCTCGGCCTTGTTGACGTAGGTCCAGTCCTTCAGCTTGAAGCGGCCGCTGAAGCCGCGGTCGACGATCCACTGGTCGACCAGCATGAAGGCGTGCGATCGGGGCTCGTTGTGCTCCTTGGTGAAGCCGTAGCCTTCCATGAGCTTGTCGAACAGGGGCGAGCGGCTCTTGAAGCTGGCCTTCTCGACCTTGGCCTTGGACGCATAGTTGGTCTGCACGAAGGTGTTGTACTGCTCGACGTGGCAGGTTGCGCAGGCACGATGGTCGGTGATGGTCACCGGACGCGCGCCCATTTCCTTGTTCTTGGCGGTCTTCAGGTGTTCCGTGGCGTCATGGCAATGCGCGCAGTTGACCGAGGCATGCCGGCCCTCGGTATGGAACTCCTCGATGTTGTCGTGGCAGGAGTAACACTTCTTCTCCTCGACAGGCTTGATCGGCGGTGCCTTGGCCGGCGCGGGGACCGGATCGGCGGCGGCCTGCACGCCCAGGGCAAAAAGCGCGGCGCCGAGGCCCAACGCCATCCGGCTCCAGATGCTTGCAAGTTTCATGACTTTCTCCTTTTGATTCTGATTCGGCCCGGCACCTCGCGATGCCGGGTTATCCCTTTAGCTGGAACAGAGAACCCCTTCGTTCATAGAACCCCCTTTCCCGGAATTTCAGCCGAAGGCATCGGCGAGGACGTTGCGGACCCAGCCGTCGGCGTACTCGGCCTCGATCTTGCGGTAGATGTCCGGCACCGGCGACTTGTCCGGCATCTCCATCAGCGACACGCCGCTGCCTTCCTTGATGTACTTGAAGGTGCCGTTCTCCACCCGGTACAGGTGCGCCACCGAGAAGCCGTAGCCCTCGTCCACGATGCTGTAGCAGGTGTTGGTGTAGTACGGCTGCGGTGTCGCCAGGCCGTTCACCTTGGCCACGATCGCCGCCGCCGCCACCTTCGCCTGGGTCATCGCGATGTGCGCCGACTTCGGCATGTCGAAGCTGGCGTTCGGGTTGCCGTACAGCGCCATCTCGCCCGCCACGCAGCTGTCGCCGATGGTGTAGATGCTCGGGTCCACCGCCGACGCCATGGTCATCGGCTCGACCTTGCACCAGCCCATCTCGAAGTTGTTGCCCGTGGTGCCGGTCAGGCCGGTGTCGGCGGCAATCTTGCCGGCCTTGTGCGGCGGGATGATGTTGAGCACGTCGGCCTTGACGTCGACGAAGTCGGACGACACCGTCTTGCTCTTGGCGTCCAGCTTGGTCACCTTGCCGCCTTCGGCACCCTTCACCCACTCGATCATGCCGTTGGTGCCCAGACCTTCCTTCTCCCAGCCGTACAGCTTCTTCCAGGCCTGGTTGAACAGGCCCTTCTTGGAGTGGGAGTCGTTGGCGTCCAGGATGATCACCTTGGACTTGGTCTTGCCGCTGTGCTTCAGGTAGCTGGCCACCAGCGAGGCGCGCTCGTACGGGCCGGGCGGGCAGCGGAACGGGCCCTTCGGCACCACGATCACGAACTTGCCGCCGTCCGGCATCGCTTCCAGCTGCTTCTTCAGGATCAGGGTCTGCTCGCCCGCCTTCCAGGCGTGCGGGATGTCGTTGATCATCGACTCGTTGTAGCCCTCGATGCCGGTGTACTGGAACTCGACCCCGGGCGACATGACCAGGGCGTCGTATTCGAGCTTCTTGCCGCCCTGGGTGGTGACCGTCTTCTTGGCCCGGTCGATCCCGGTGACCAGCTCGTGCACGACGTTGACGCCGCGCTTCTTGAGGCCGTCGTAGCCGATCTGCAGGGTCTTGATGTCGCGGTGCCCGGAGATCACTTCGTTGGACAGCGGGCAGGAGGTGTAGGTCTTGTTCGGCTCGATCAGGGTGACGTCGATGCCCGGGTCGAGCAGCTTGACGTACTTGGCCGCCGTGGCGCCGCCGAAGCCGCCTCCCACGACGATCACGCGCGCCTTGGCGCTGCCGGCTCGGACGATGGACGGGAAGGCCAGGGCGGAGGCGGAGGTGGCAACGGCCAGGGTCTTGATGAATGCGCGACGGTTGAATTGGCTCATCTTGCTTCCTCTCACTTGCTCTGGGCGCCGAAGTACTCGGTCGCCGTCTTGACGTCGCCCTCTTCCAGCTTGCGGGCGTTCTTGGTCATCTTCTTGTGCACCATCTGGAAGCCTTCGTCCCGGTACTTCATCAGTTCCAGTTCCAGGTACTTGGCCCATTGGCCGGCCAGCATCGGGGTGTCCTTGTCGTCCGGTTGGCCGCCGGTGGCGCCGTGGCAGGTCTCGCACCGCTCGGTCACGTCCTTGCCCTTGGCCAGCACCTCGGCCGAGGCCTTCTGCGGCTGCGGCGTCCACTTCTGCTTGCCGAAGTAGGCCGCCAGGCCGGCAATCTCGTCGTCCGTGTAGCCCTTGATCAGGCGCGTCATGTTGGCCGAGGCCCGCGCGCCCGTCTTCCACTCCATCATGATGTTCTTCAGGTAGCTCTCCGACAGACCCGCGATCGACGGCATCGATTGCCCGACGCTCACGCCACCCGTGCCGTGGCAGTTGTTGCATGTCCGCGCCAGGCCTTCAATGTTGTCGGCAGCCAGCGCTGCCGCACCCGGGAGCGCCAGATACAGCGCGGCCAAGGCAATACGAGCCTTCTTAACCATGATTTCTCCTCAAAATTTGACTGTGGCTGCAAATACGCGCGGGAACGGTTTCGCGGCCTACGCCTATGGGACCGGCGCACCCTAACAACGACTAGTCCAAACGTGCCAAAAACCCGACACGCAGGTTGACCGACATCAAATTCAGGCCTGCTGCGCTACCTTGGCGCAGATCGCGGCGTCCATCTGGCGCAACCTGGCGCCGTCTCCAACCCGAATGGCCGCGCCACGCATGGCGATCACGCCCTGCTGGCCGAGAAAGCTCAACATGCGGGAAAAGGTTTCCTGGGTCAGGCCCAGCTTGGCGGCGATGTCGCGCTTGCGACCCGGCAAGGTGAATTCGTAGCCGCCTTCCAGCATGCTCCCGGTTTCCTGGTTCATCAGGAAACGGACCACGCGCTGCAGGCTGGACGGCTGGGCGCAGATCTCCATGTCGCGCAGGGTGGCCTGGTACTGGCCGGCAACCAGCCGCAGGGTGTGTTCCAGTAGGGCCGGGCTGGTGCCCAGTTCGGCCTGGTAGGCACGCGCGCCGATGGCGATGATGTGGCTGTCGCGGCACGCGGCCGCCCCGTAGGGCAGGGGCTTGTTGAGCATGATGGCGGCTTCGCCGAAGCCCTCGCCGGGCATGACCAGGCTGACGATGCGCTCCATGCCGTTGGAGAGCGGGAGGTACAGCCGCACCTGGCCGCTGACCAGGATATACAGCTGCTCCGGCAAGGCGCCGCGGGTCAGGACGGGCATGTCCTTGGCGACGGCATGCTGGCTCGCCCCGGCCGCCAGGCGGCCGACCACGCCCGCGTCCCAGCCTCGGAAATAGGCCAGGCGGCTCAGCGTGTCGCGCAGGTGCGCGGGGGGCATGGACAGGTTGTTCATTATCTTCCTTCGGGACGGCGACCCTAACGCACGATCCATGCCACGCCCGGAGGACAACCGATAACACAATGTATATAAACGAATTTATTGTTTACCAGGCATCAATCCCGAGTCCCGGAGGCGGATCGGCCGTCGCCCCGTTACCTTGCGGTAACCATTTGGAGGCATGGCCGTATTCATTCCGGTAACGTCTGCCAGCATTCCTCGACCGGCCTTGGGAGTCCGTCCGCTTATTGATAAGAATCAATTTGTTAGCGGTCAATTTCCGGGCAACATCATGTTACGATCAGGTAACAATACTTAAATCGAGGATGGAGAGATGTCGCACCCCACTTCGCCGCTCCCGCGGGCGAAGCTGGCCGGCGCCCGCGCGCCGGAAGGGTCATGGCCATGAGACTCTATGACCTCAGCATTCGCCACAAGCTGCCCCTCTGGGGTGCCGGTCTGATCCTGGCCACGGCAGGCCTGGTCGCGATTCCCTTCCTGGTCGAGACGCATGACGAGGTCAAGCACGACATGCTGTTCGACTCCGAGGCACTGGGCCTGACCCTGGCCGCGGCGCTCAACACCAGCATGGCGAACGGCGATGCCGAACGCGCCGGGGAACTGATCCGGGCGCCGTTCGTGGCGCAACAGAACAACTCCTATTTCCAGTTCGAGGCCATCCTGGCGATCGACCGCCAGGGCCGCGTCTTCGCCTCCAGCAACCCCGCGACCTACTCGACCGGCAGCGCACTCGACAGTCTTGGCGGGCAGTTCGCGCTGCTCTGGTCCCGCCTCGGCGCCGAGCGCAACAGGACGCTGTTCGACGACCGCGGCGACAAGACGCTGGTCGCACTCCCGATCCGCAACGACGCGGCCGACCTGGGCAGCCTGGTCATCGTCCATTCCGCCACCTTCTACTGGGACCGTTACCAGGAAGCGGCCCAGCGGGCCGCCCTGTATACCCTGCTGGCCCTCTGCCTCCTCCTGCCCGCCAGCTGGTATTGGGGCGCCCGCATGGCCCGGCCGCTGACCCAACTTGCCGGACACCTGGACACCCCGGAAGGCCACCTGCCCGGACCGCTGCCGCATGCCTACCCCTACCGCGACGAACTGGGCCAGTTGTTCAGGCAGTTCAACCAGCTGACCGGCGCACTCCAGGACAAGGAACGCCTGCGCCAGGCGGTGCTGGAATCCGAGCGCCTGGCCACCCTGGGCCGCATGAGCGCCGGCATCGCCCACGAGATCAACAACCCGCTCGGCGGCCTGCTCACCGCCATCGACACCCTGAAACGGCACGGCCGCCACGACCCGGTCACCGACCGTATCGTGCCGCTGCTGGAACGCGGCCTGCAGCAGATCCGGGGGACGGTATCCGCCATGCTGGTGGAGGTGGGCACGGCCAATCAGCGCAACCTGATCCGGCAGGATATCGATGACGTCGCCAGCATCGCCCGCCAGGGGGCCAGGAAACCCGGTACCCGGCTTGTCCTGGACAACCGCGTCGAAGGCGAGATCGCCCTGCCCGCCAACCTGGTCCGGCAGGTTCTGATCAACCTGCTGCTCAACGCCTGCCAGGCGGCCGGGAGCGACGGCGTACAGGCGTCGGTCGGCCGCGAGGACGGCGTCCTGGTCCTCGGCGTGGCCAACGGCGGGCCGGCGATCCCCGCCGAGGTCCGCGACCGCCTGTTCGATCCCTTCATCGGTTCGCACGAGGACGGCCACGGTCTCGGCCTTTGGGTCACGCGCCAGATCGTCGACCAGCTGGATGGCGTAATCGAGGTCGAGAGCAGCGACGGCCTGACCCGTTTCACCGTCACCCTGCCCATCGGGAAGTCCGCATGAACGGCCACCCGACCCGCATCTGCCTGATCGACGACGACCCGGTCATGGGCGAGGCGCTCTCGCTGCGCCTGGAACTGGAAGGCCATGCCTGCGACTGGTTCCAGCTCGGCCGGCCGGCCCGCCAGGCCATCGGCCGCGGCGGCTACCATGCCGTGATCAGCGACATCCAGCTGCCGGACATCAGCGGGGAAGATATCTACCTCGGCCTGCTGGAGTCCGGCCAGCGCATCCCGCCGTTCATCTTCATCACCGGCTACGGCAACATCGACCAGGCCGTGCGCCTGATCAAGCTGGGCGCCACCGACTACCTGCTCAAGCCGTTCGATCCCGACACCCTGCTCGGCAAGCTGGGCGCCCTCAAACGGCCGCCGCCGATCGAGATCAGCCACACCGAGCCGCTCGGCTTCTCGCCTGCCATGGCCTTCCTGGACCAGTTGCTGACCCGTATCGGCCCGACCCAGTCGAGCGTCCTGGTCACCGGCGAATCCGGGGTCGGCAAGGAGCGCATCGCGCGCAAGCTGCATGCCCTGGCCGGCCCGGACAAGCCCTTCGTGGCGGTCAACTGCGGCGCCCTCAACGAGTCCCTGCTGGAGGCCGAACTGTTCGGCTACGAAAAGGGCGCCTTCACCGGCGCGGTCAAGACCAAGCACGGCCTGTTCGAGCAGGCCCACGGCGGCACCCTGTTCCTCGACGAGATCAGCGAGACCTCGCCCGCCATGCAGGTCAAGCTGCTCCGGGTGATCGAGGAACGCCAGGTGCTGCGGGTCGGCGGCGAACGCCCCATCGGGGTGAATTTCCGCCTGGTCGCCGCCGCCAACCAGGATCTGAAGACCCTGGTCGAGGCCGGACGCTTCCGCCAGGACCTCTACTTCCGCCTCAACGTCATCCAGTTGCGGGTGCCGCCGCTGCGCGAACGGCTCGAG
>JAAXVP010000103.1 GCA_013335435.1 Thiobacillus sp.
GCCGGGCGGGTAGACGCCCGGCGAACGGGTGCCGTCGGTACGCCGGTTGTCGGAACGGCACCGGGTCAGCCCGGCCACGGTAGTGGCGGCCTACCGGCTCCTGGAAAGCCACGGCTGGCTGGAGGCGCGACCGCAGTCCGGTTTCTTTGCCCGCCATCCGGAGTCGGCACCGGCCGCGGTGCGAACCAGCGAGACGACCGCGGGGCCGTGCGCGGTCAACGTCACCGAACTGGCCCTGCGCCTGTTGCGCAACACCCAGCGCAAGGATCTGGTGTCGTTCGGGGCCGCGGTGCCGCATCCGGCCTTCCTGCCCCTGAAGGATTTGCGCGCCTCGCTCAACCGCTGCCTGCGCGGTGCCGACGACGTCGGCAGCCGCTACAGCTTCCCGCCCGGCGAGGAGCCCCTGCGCCTGCGCATCGCCCGCCGGGCCATCGATTCGGGCTGCCAGTTCGGTCCCGACGAGATCGTCGTCACGGACGGCTGCCAGGAGGCGCTCAACCTGGCCCTGCGCGCCGTGGCCAAGGCCGGCGACATCGTCGCGGTGGAATCGCCCGCCTTCTTCGGCACCCTGCAGGCCATCGAATCGCACGGCATGCAGGCCCTGGAGATCCCCAGCGACCCGGACACCGGGATCAGCCTGGAGGCGCTGACCCTGGCCCTGGAGCGCTGGCCGGTGAAGGCGGTGATGGTGGTGAGCAATTTCAGCAACCCGACCGGCAGCCTGGTCCCGGACGGCCACAAGGCGCGCCTGGTCAAGCTGCTGGCCGGGCGCGGCATCCCGCTAATCGAGGACGACATCTACGGCGACCTCGGCCACGGCCGCGAGCGGCCCATCGCCGCCAAGGCCTACGACCGCGACGGCAACGTCCTGTTGTGCTCGTCGGTGACCAAGAGCATCGCGCCCGGCTACCGGATCGGCTGGATCGTGCCGGGGCGCTGGCAGAAGCAGATCGAGCAACTGAAATACATGGGCACCATGGGCAACGCCACCCTGACCCAGCTCGCCGTCGCCGACTACCTCGCCGACAGCCGCTACGAGCGCCACCTGGCGCGGGTGCGCCGGGTCTACGCCGACAACCTGGCCCGGATGCAGGCCGGCATCGCCCGCTATTTCCCCTATGGCACGCGCACCTCGCGGCCGACCGGCGGCTTCGTGCTCTGGGCCGAGCTGCCCGGCGAGATCGATACCCTGGCCCTGTATGAACGCGCCCTGGCGGCCGGGATCAACTTCACGCCCGGCCGGCTGTTCTCGCCCCAAGGCAAATACGGCAATTGCCTGCGCCTGGCCGCGGCCCTGCCCTGGGATAGCCGGGTCGAGGCGGCCCTGGCGGAGCTGGGCCGCCTGGCCGGGCGGCGCTGAACGATCCCCCTGGCCGAACCGCCGGCCCGGCTGGCAGAATGCCGAAAAAACCCGGGGAGACACGGCCATGGCCAGCACCACAGAACGGCGGCAACAGTTCCAGGACCTGATCCGGCGCGCCGAGGCGCTCTGCGCCGCCGACCCGGCCGCCTATCGGCGCCGCATCGTCCTCCTGGCCGTGCTCGGCTACGGCGTGCTGTTCGGCGTCCTGTTCCTGCTCCTGGCCCTGATCGCCGGCGGCGTCTGGGCCGCCCTGGCCAGCACCGCGCTGCTCATCCTGCTGGTCAAGAACAAGCTCGTCTTCGTGCTCGGCTACCTGCTCTACGCCATCGCCCGCGCCCTCTGGGTGCGCGTCGAGCCGCCCGAAGGCCATGCCCTGGACCTGCGCCGCTTCCCCGCCCTCGCCGAAGTCCTGGCCGACCTGCGCCGGCAGCTCGCCACGCCGCCCATCCACCGCGTCCTGCTCAGCGAGGAGTTCAACGCCAGCATCAGCCAGACGCCGCGCCTGGGCGTGTTCGGCTGGTACCGCAACACCCTGACCCTGGGCCTGCCCCTGCTTCTGGCCATGTCGCCCGATCAAGCCAAGGCGGTGGTCGCCCACGAACTGGGCCACCTGTCCGGCAACCACGGCCGCTTCGCCTCCTGGGTGTACCGGGTGCGCAAGACCTGGGAGCGGGTCATGGAGGCATTCGACCGCTCGGGCAACTGGGGCGGCCGCCTGCTGGCCCGCTTCTTCGACTGGTACGCGCCCCACTTCAACGCCTACAGCTTCGCCCTGGCGCGCGCCAACGAATACGAGGCGGACGCCCTGTCGGCCCGGCTGACCTCGCCCCGGGACGCGGCCGCCGCCCTGGTGACCAGCCACGTCGGCGCCGACCGCCTGGCCCGTGACTACTGGCAGCCCTTCCTGATGCGGGCCGACACGGTGGCGCGCCCCGAGGGCGAACCTTACCGGGGCCTGGCCCGGTTCCTGGACACGCCCGCCGAAGTGGCCTGCACGGGCCTGGACCGGGCGCTGGCGGTGGAAACCGGCTACGCCGACACTCACCCCGCCCTGGCCGACCGCCTGCGCGCCCTCGACGCCGAGGCACCGGTGCCCGCACCGGTGTCGCTCAGCGCCGCCCGCGCCTGGCTGGGCGAGGGCTACGAGGCGGTGCTGGCCGACTTCGACCGCACCTGGCTGGAGCGCAACGCCGACGGCTGGGAGGCGCACCACCGGGAAATCGCCGAGTTGCGTGCCCGCCTGGCCGAACTGGAAGCGAAGCCGGCGGACGCCTTGGTACCGGAAGATCTCTGGAACCGGGCCGCCTGGAGCGAACGGCTGGGGCTCGACGCCCTGGCACATTACCTGGCCTATGCCGCGACCTATCCGGACGACCTGGATGCCGAGTTCGCCATCGGCCGCCTACTTCTGGAGCGGAACGACCCGGCTGGCCAGGCCCATCTGGAGAGGGCGTCGACCCGGTTCAACCTGACCCTGGCGGCTTGCGAAGCGGCCTACGGCTATTTCCTCCGCCAGGGCGACCGGGAAACCGCCGAAATCTGGCTGCGCCGGGGCGAGGCCCAACTGGACCTGCAGGCCGAGGCCCGGAAAGAACGGGCCGGCGTGACGGCCAAGGACGCGTTGGCGGACGCCGGCCTGACCGACTCAGAGCGCGCCCAACTGGCCGAAGGCCTGGCCCGGATGGGCGGCGTCAAGCAGGCTTGGATCTGCCGCAAGGAGGTGAAGATCGACCCGGACAGTCCGGTCTACGTCATCGCCGTGCAGCCCTGCGGCTGGTTCGCCAACGGCGAGAAACTGATTGGCCGGCTGGCGCAGGAACTGCCCTGCCCCGGCCTCACCTTCTTCATCGCCAAAACGGGCAGGACCCGCAAGCTGGCCAAGTTGGTCATGGAAGCCGGCCGACCGATACTGTAAGCAGATGATAGGTGTCATGTCCTGGATGATTCCATTGTGTCCCGCCGCCGTGGTTTACTACTGGCCCGGGACCTTCTCCAGGAGCTGAAGCGATGCAAGTGAGGCTGCACAAGAACGCCACGACGACCCCGAAGACGCGGGCCATGATCCAGGCCAGCGACTTGCCCATGACGGTCCTGGCCGAGCGCCTGGGCGTCACAGTCGAGACCATCGCCCGTTGGAAGCACCGGGATTCGGTCGAGGATCGCTCCCACACCCCGCATCGCCTGCAAACCACCCTCAGCGCCGAGCAGGAGGCCATCGTTCTCGTTCTGAGGAAGACCCTCGACCTGTCCCTGGACGACCTCCTGGCTGTCGTTCATGAGTTCCTCCATCCCACCATCACCCGCTCGGCCCTGCATCGCATGCTGAAGCGGCATGGCGTCTCGAAGCGCGAGCCGGTCGAGGCGGACAAGCCCAAGGCCAAGCCCTTCAAGGCCTACGTGCCCGGTTATGTCCATGTCGATGTGAAGTACCTGCCGCAGATGGCGGACGAGGACAAGCGGCGCTATCTGTTCGTGGCCATCGACCGGGCCACCCGCTGGGTGTTCATCGCCGTGTATGCCGCCAAGACAGCGACTAACGCCAAGCGCTTTCTGGCGGCGCTGGCCAAGGCCGCGCCGTTCCACATCCGAACGATCCTGACCGACAACGGCAAGGAGTTCACCGACCGCTTCATCACCTCGGGTGAGCGCACTCCGACGGGGGAGCATGCCTTCGACCAACTCTGCACCGAACTGGGCATCGAGCACCGGCTGACCAAGCCGAAGCACCCGCAAACCAACGGCATGGTCGAGCGCTTCAACGGCCGCATCGCCGACCTGCTGCGCACCCACCACTTCCGTTCCGGTGAGGAATTGGAGGCCACGCTCTTGCGTTATGCCTGGCTCTACAACCATCATCTCCCGCAGATGGCTTTGGGCCATATCAGTCCCATCCAGGCAATGAAGAATTGGCAGGTTTCAACCCCGGACCTCTTTCATAAACGAGTCGTTAATCTTCCGGGACATGACACTTAATAACAAGGCAGACAACAACGATTAATATGAAATTAATCAGCATTTAAATATATTTAATGATAGTTTTAAGGTGCTTGTTTCATAAAATCATGGCGCGTCTGCTCCCGCGTGTGGCTACGAAACTGACGAGTTGATTGCCATTCTGGACGGCGACTGAAGATGAAAAACAGACATACCTACATGATCGCTTGGCTTGCGCTGCTGATTGCGGGCGGCGCCCATGCCAGCGGAGAAAACGGCGAGCCGGCCACGGCTCCGGCGTTGACCCTGCACGGCTTCGGCAGCCTCGGCCTGGCGCGCGCGGACGACGGCGATGCCCAGTACATCCGGGATCTGTCGCAACCCTACGGCGTGTCCTCGAAATGGTCGGCGAAGCTCGACTCGGTGCTCGGCATCCAGGCCGGCTACCGCTTCAACGACCGGTTGGAAGCGGGCCTGCAGGCCATCAGCCGCTACCACACGGAGGGCAATTTCAGCCCGGAGATATCCTGGGCCTTCCTGCGCTACAGTCCCGATCCGACCACCAGTCTGCGTTTCGGCCGCCTGGGTACCGAGTTCTTCATGCTGGCCGATTCCCGCCTGGTCGGCTTTTCCAACCTGACCGTGCG
The DNA here is from genome assembly GCA_013335435.1 of Thiobacillus sp. Classification (GTDB taxonomy): domain Bacteria; phylum Pseudomonadota; class Gammaproteobacteria; order Burkholderiales; family Thiobacillaceae; genus Parasulfuritortus. The sequence goes on from JAAXVP010000103.1 coordinate 4,945, forward strand.
GCCGCCGCCCGACTACTACGGCCCCCTGGTCCTGTCCTACTTCGACGGTGTCGACGCCGCCAAGGCGGTGCCGCTCGGCCCCGGCCTGCTGCGCGGCAAGCTGTTCGCCGGCCGCTCGCCGGAGAAGATGTACCTGTCGGATGGCCTGTACTGGGACTTGTCCGGCACCCTCCTGGTCGGCGGCCACCTGGACTACCTGACCGGCCCCTGGCAGATCCGCCTCGGCCAGACCCGGGTGCGTTTCGACAAGGACCTGCCGGTCAACCAATTCACCGGCCTGGACATCCTCGGCACCATGCCCGAGATGAGGACGGCCGACCGCTGGACCCGCTACGACTCCCTCGGCGTGGTCTACGACCACGGACCGCTCCAGGTCCAGGCCATGTTGAGCCGGATCGAACAAGACAGCGCCGCCTTCGAGGACTCGCACGCCGGCTATGTCATCGCCTCCTACCGCACCGGCAGCGTCACCCCCTACGTCGGCTATTCACGCGTCAAGTCCGACCCGGTCCGGTTCACCACCGCGGCACCCTTCCCCTACAACGTCGTCGCCGCGAACCTGTCGGCGGCCACCCACGCCGACCAGCACACCTGGACCCTCGGCGCGCGCTGGGACGTGCGCAACGACCTGGCCCTCAAGGTCCAGGTCGACCGCGTCGACGGCAAGCCCGGATCGGTATTTCCGTTCCGCGAGGAAACCGCGGCCTGGGACGGCGACATGACCGTGTTCAGCCTGGCGCTGGACTTCGTGTTCTAGGAGCCGCCCTTGACCTTCAGGCTACGCCTCCTCCTGATCGCCACCCTCCTCCTGCCGCCGCAGGCCTGGGCCAACCCCGACCTCGTGGTCGTGGTCAACGCCAGGAGCGGGGTGGACAGGCTATCCCTGGACGACGCCGTCAACATCTTCATGGGACGCTACCGGCAACTGCCCTCGGGCATCCCCGCCCTGCCCATCGACCAGCCCGAGGCGCAGCCGGAACGGGCCCTGTTCTACCGGCTCCTGGTCAACAAGGACCTGGCCGAAATCAACGCCTACTGGGCCCGGCTGCTCTTCTCCGGCAAGACCAGCCCGCCGCACCAGGCCAAGAGCACGGTGGAAATCCTCGACCTCCTGGCCCGCCAGCGCGGCGCCATCGGCTACATCGAGCGCAGCCAGGTCGATTCCCGGTTCCGCATCGTCCTCGACCTGGAGCGCTGAGGCGACCATGCGCGCGTTCGGACGCCACAGCATCCTGGTTCGCTCGGCGGCCGTCATCATCTTCAGCTTCATCCTGGCCGGCATCTTCACCATCACGGCCAGCATGGTCACCACCAGCCAGCGCCAGCACCGCGCCGCCTCCGAGCATCTGGAACAGCTGCTCGACACGGTGGAACGCACGGTCAGCGTCGCCTGCTTCGTCAAGGATGCCCAACTGGCCGACGAAGTCGCCCTCGGCCTGATGAAGAACCGCGAGGTGCGCTCGGTAACCATCACGGCCGACAACGCCGACCTGGCGCGCCGAACCCTGCCCGGCAGCCGTTCCGCGGCAGAACCCGGCGACGCCCGCCTGGCCCGCGACGTCTACTCCCCCTTCGCCCCGGACAAGCGGATCGGCCGTGTCGAGGTCACCGCCAACGCCGACGCCATCCAGCGCGCGACCCGCGAAGAGGTCCGCTTCGTCATCCTGCAGATCGTCGGACAACTGACCCTGATCGCCGTGGCGGTGGTCGCGGTCATGCTGTTCTTCATCGTCCGGCCGATCAAATCCATGTCGGACGGCCTCCATCGCATGGACGCCACCAAGGGTGAACGCCTGGCGGTGCCGCGCAACCACGCCAATTCCGAGATTGGCCGCCTGGTCCACGACATCAACAACCTGGCCGGCAGCCTGGCCGACACCCTGGACCAGGAGCGGCGCCTACGCCTGGAAAAGGAAGTGGAGGAAAAGAAATACCACTCCATCTTCGAGAATGCCGAGACCGGCATCTTCATCGTCGGCGCGGACGGCGCCCTGACCTCCTGGAACCCGGCCTTCGCCCGCCTGATGGGTATCCCGCTCAACGAGACCTACCGGGGCGTCCTGAACATCCGCCAACTGCCCTGGGAAAACTCGTCCCGCATCGTCGAGCTGACCCTCAATGCCCGGCTCGACAACATCGGCCTCTCGGACGACCTGGCGGTGCGCCTGCGCAGCGGCATCTGGCGCTGGCTCAACGTGGTGCTGACGCCGATCGGCGAAGACCTGCTGCAAGGCGTCGTGCACGACGTCACCGAGCACAAGGAGGCCGAGGCGTCGGCCCGACGCCTGGCGATCACCGACAAGCTGACCGGGGTCACCAACCGACTCGGCCTCGAGGAAAGGTTGCAGGCCCTGCTGGGCAACCCGCTGATCGCCCAGACCGGCGGCTTCACCCTGCTCCTGGTCGACCTGGACAACTTCCGGCGCGTCAACGAGGGCTTCGGCCTGCCGGTCGGCGATGCCGTGCTGAAGGACGCCACCGCGCGCCTGAGCCATTGCATCAAGGGCAGCGACACCATCGCGCGCCTGGCCGGCGACCGCTTTGCCCTGGCCCTGGAAAGCCTGGTCGGCGACGACGATGCCGGCCATATCGCCGACCGCATCATGCGTTCGATACGCAAGCCCTTCCACGTCGACGGCACCCCCATCCACATCCACGCCAGCCTGGGCGTCGCCATCCACCCCCGTGACGGCACCGACATCCCGGAGCTGCTGCGCAACGCCGAACTGGCGCTCGACCGCGCCAAGGCCATGGGCGGCAACGGCTACGTGTTTTTCGACGCCACCCTGGCGGAAGCGGCCGAACTGCGCCGGCAGTTGGAGAACGACCTCCGCCAGGCGACCCGCTACCGGGAATTCAAGCTCTACTACCAGCCCATCATCGACCTGGCCGGCAACCGCCTGGCCGGGGCCGAGGCCCTGATCCGCTGGCCGCATCCGGTGCAGGGCCTGGTACCGCCCGACGCCTTCATCCCCCTGGCCGAAGAGATCGGATTGATCGACGAGATCGGTCTCTGGATCATCGACACGGCCTGCCGGCAACTGGCCCAGTGGCAGCGCGACGGCCTCGACCGCCACCTCTCGGTCAACGTCTCGGCGCGCCAAATCCCGCACGGCCTGCCGCCGGCCATCCTGGCCGAGACCATGGAACACCACGGCGTCGACCCGGCCAACCTGGCCCTGGAGATCACCGAGGGCGTCCTGCTCGCCGACCTGGACAAGGCCCTGTCCTGGATCGCCGCCGTGCGCGAAACCGGCTGCCGCATCTACCTGGACGACTTCGGCACCGGCTATTCCTCGCTGTCCTATCTGAAGCGCTTCCCCATCGACACCCTCAAGGTCGACAAGAGCTTCGTGCGCGACATGAGCGAGGACAGCAGCGACCGCGCCCTGGTCGAGGCCGTGGTCGCCATGGCCCGCAGCCTGAACATGAGCGTGGTCGCCGAAGGCGTCGAGACCGAAGGCCAGCTCGCCCTCCTGCGCGAGATGAACTGCCATTACGCCCAGGGTTACCATTTCTCCCGTCCGGTCCCGGCCGAGCAGTTCGAGGAGGCCGCTGCGCGTATCGAGGACCTGCTCGGCCGGCACCGGATCGCCGCCTAGAAGTTCCGTACCGGGCCACGACGGCCACGCGAGCGGTTATCCTAGCGGCCATGAACGCCGATATCGCCAACGTCATCGACCGCATCAACCGCATCGTCCTCGGCAAGGAACGCCAGGTGCGCCTGTGCCTGGCCTGCCTGCTGGCGCGCGGCCACCTCCTGATCGAAGATATGCCCGGGGTCGGCAAGACCACACTGGCGCACACCCTGGCGCGCGCCCTCGGCCTCGACTACCAGCGCATCCAGTTCACCAGCGACCTGCTGCCGGCCGACATCCTGGGCGCCGCCGTGTTCGAGCGCGAGACCGGCGCCTTCCGCTTCCACCCCGGCCCCATCTTCGCCCAGGTGATCCTGGCCGACGAGATCAACCGGGCCAGCCCGAAGGCGCAGAGCGCCCTGCTCGAAGCCATGGAGGAAGGCCAGGTCAGCATCGAGGGCGAGACCCGGCCCCTGCCCAAGCCCTTTTTCGTCATCGCCACCCAGAACCCGATCGACCAGATCGGCGTCTTCCCGCTGCCGGAATCGCAGCTCGACCGCTTCCTGATGCGCCTGTCCCTGGGTTATCCGAACGCGGCGGCGGAGCGCGACCTCCTGGCCGGCCAGGATCGCCGCGACCTGGTCGCCGAACTGCAACCGGCCCTGGCGCCGGCGCGCTTCGCGGCCATGCAGGGCGAGGTGCGCACGGTCAAGGTGGCCGACGCCCTGCTCGACTACCTGCAGGCCATCATCGAAGCCAGCCGGCGCAACGCCAGTTTCGCCGAAGGCCTGAGCCCGCGCGGCGGCCTCGCCCTCAAGCACGCCGCCCAGGCCTGGGCCTACCTGGCCGGACGCGACTTCGTGCAACCGGAGGACGTCCAGGCGGTCCTGCCCGGCATCGTCGGTCACCGCTTGCGCCCGGCCCCCGGCATCACCGCCCCCGACGATTTCTGGGCCGCGCGCATCCTGCTCCAGGTCCCGATCCCTTAGTCGGCATGACGATTCCCCGCGACAAACCGGCAGGCCGCTGACCCGCCATGGCCGGGCGCTTCAACTTCCCCTGGCGGCAGCCGAAGACCGAAGCCGGGCCGGTCGTCCTGACCTCGCGCCGCCTGTATATCCTGCCGACCCGGATCGGACTGGTCTTCGGCGTCCTCCTGTTCGGCCTGCTCATGGTCTCGATCAACTACGGCATCAGCCTGGGCTACCTGTTCACCTTCCTGCTCGCCGGCATCGGCCTGGCCGGACTGTTCCACACCGAGCGCAACCTGCTCGGCCTGAGCCTGCGCCCGCTCGCCGCGGCGCCGGTGTTCGCCGGCGAGACCGCGCACTTCCGCCTGCTGACGGAAAATGCCGCCACCCGCCGGCGCGCCGGCCTGGTCCTGGAACATGCCGATCAGACGAGCGAGAGTCTCGACCTGGAGGCCGCGACGAACGGCGAACTGAAGCTGGACCTGGCCCAGCCGATCCGGGGCTGGCACCGTCTCGACCGCCTGACCCTGGCCTCGACCTGGCCGCTCGGCCTGTTCCGCTCCTGGACCGTGTTCAAGCTCGACTGGGGCGTCCTGGTCTATCCACGCCCGGCCGCCGACGCCCTGCCCTTCCCGGACCCTTCCGGCGAGGGTCGCGCCCTGTCCTGGCGCCGGCCCGGCGAGGACGAGTTCGCCGTCCTGCGCGCCTACCGGCCGGGCGACTCGACCCGGCGCATCGCCTGGAAGAGCGTCGCCCGCGGCCAGGCGCCGCAGACCAAGCAGTTCGCCGGCGCCGGCGGCGGCGAGGCCTGGCTGCGCTGGCAGGACTGCCCGGAACCGGATACCGAGGGGCGCCTGTCGCGCCTGACCCGCTGGGCCCTGGACGCCGAACGGACCGGCTGCCCGTGGGGCCTGGAACTGCCCGGCAGCCAGCTGCCGCCCGGACGCGGCGAACGCCACCTGCACGAGGCCCTGGCGGCCCTGGCGCGCTATGGCAAGGCCTGACCCGCGCACCCTCTGGCTGGTCGTCCCGGCCGCCCTGGCCATGCTGCCGCATGCCCTCTACGTGCCCGCCTGGGCCAGCCTGGCCGCCGGCCTGGCCGTGGCCTGGCGCCTGGGGCCG
>JAAXVP010000391.1 GCA_013335435.1 Thiobacillus sp.
CCGCTCTATTTCAAGGCAGTTTCCCACGTCGCGCCCCTGGAGGTCCTGGCCCACCGCGTGCTCTGGTCGCTGGTCCTGCTGTCGGCGCTGCTGGCGGCGCGCGGCCGAATCCCCTTGTTGGGCAAAATTTTGCGCGATCGCCGCACCCTGGCGGTGCTGGGACTGACCACCCTGCTGATCGCCGCGAACTGGCTGGTGTTCATCTGGGCGGTCGCCAACAACCACGTGCTGCAGGCGAGCTTCGGCTATTTCATCACCCCCCTGCTGAACGTGCTGCTCGGCGTGGTCGTGCTGAAAGAGCGGTTGCGCCGGTCGCAGGCGCTGGCGGTGGCCCTGGCCGGCCTCGGCGTGCTGTGGCTCTCCCTGCGCCTCGGCGGCCTGCCGGTGATTTCACTGGCCCTGGCCGCCAGCTTCAGCCTCTACGGCCTGCTGCGCAAGCTGATCCGACCCGACGGGACGCTGGGCCTGGCCGCGGAAACGCTGCTGCTGGCGCCGGCGGCCCTGGCCTGGCTGCTGGTGCGCGAAGGGTCGACCGGGACGGCCTTCCTGCACGGCGGCGCCGGCACCTCGCTGCTGCTGACCGCCGGCGGGATCGTGACCGCCCTGCCCCTGATCTGGTTCGCCGAGGCGGCGCGGCGGTTGCGCTACGCCACGGTCGGCTTCCTGCAATACCTCTCCCCGACCCTGCAATTCCTGTTGGCGGTCGCCCTGTTCCACGAACCGTTCACCGCCAGCCACGCCGTGGCTTTCGGCCTGATCTGGGCCGCCCTGGGCCTGTATTCCTGGGATGCGCTCCGCCACGTCGGCCCCCGACCCGCCCCTATCGTCAACACTCGTTGACATTATTCTGGAACTCATAGTTCATTGGTATGATTATAGCAGGGCCCCTGGCAACCACACACCCGGAGGTCGACATGCGACGCTTGTTCCTCGTGCCCTGCTCGTTCCCCTTGTCCTGCTTGGCCCTGACCCTGCTGGCCACCGCCGACGCCGGCGCCACCAGCGGCCGCAAGAACGCCTGGCTCAACGCCCACCCCAGCGCCTGTGCGACGCTGCGCAGCGCCGCCAGCGCCTGCACCCTGTGCCACCTGCCCGGCTCGGACCCGGACAACAACAACCTGAACGGGTACGGCGCCGACTACACCACCAACTGGGTGAACTACGGCGCCTTGGATTCGGATGGCGACGGCGTGACCAACGCCCAGGAGATCCTCGACTGCACCTTCCCGGGCGACGCCGAGTCCCGCGTCCCGAACGAGTCCGGCAGCTGGGGCGCCGTCAAGAGCCTGTACCGCTGACCAGCGCGGGGGGAGGGCCGGCGCCTCCCCCCGACCTCCCCGCATCCCGTTTTCCGCTTCCCCGATGCCGCGGCGGCGCCCTTTGGGAGTTGGCCGCGACGGGTTCGTCTGTGCTATAGTTTCCGGGTTCCCCTCGCGGCGCCCCGCCGCCGACCGACCCGCAACCACCAGGAAGACCAGCATGACCGACGACCTCCTCCCCGACGACGCCCCGGACAACGTCGACGAATTCGCCCGCCTGTTCACCGAGAGCGAACAGCGGAACCAGGATCAGACCCCCGAACCCAAGACCGGCGACCAGCTCACGGGCAAGCTCGTCCAGATCGGCGACGAGGAGTGCTTCGTCGACTACGGCGGACGCAGCGAACTGCCCATCAGCACCGTCGACCTGCAGGACGCCGAGGGACGGCTCAGGTTCGCCGTCGGCGACGCGATCACGGCCTACGTGGTCGGCAAGGGCGCCGAGCAGCGGCTCGCGCTGAAGCAGAAGGCCCAGGGCAAGGACACGCGCTTCCTCGAAGACGCCATGCAGAGCGGCGTGCCGTTGACCGGAGCGGTGAAGGAGACCAACAAGGGGGGCTTCGTGGTCGACCTCGGCGGCCACCGCGCCTTCTGCCCCATCTCCCAGATCGACGACCAGTTCGTCAACGATCCCCCGGCGTGGGTGGGCCGCAGCCTCGAGTTCCGGGTCATCGAGTTCGCCGACGGCGGCCGCCGCCTGGTGGTTTCGCGGCGGGCGCTGCTGCAGGAGGAGAAGGCGCGCCTCGGCAAGGAGACGCGCAAGACCCTCGCCGTCGGCGACGTGCGCGACGGCAAGGTCGTGCGGCTGATGCCCTACGGGGCCTTCATCGACATCGGCGGCGTCGAGGGGCTGGTCCACGTCTCGGAGATCAGCCACCACCGCATCGCCGATCCCGCCGAGGTCCTGCAGGAGGGCCAGACGGTCACCGTCAAGGTCACCGACCTGCAACACGTCGGCGAGGGCAAGGCCGAGCGGGTCAGCCTGTCCATCAAGGCGCTCGCGGGCGACCCGTGGCAGGGCGTCCAGGACAAGCTGGTCCTGGGCGAGTGGGTCACCGGCGTGGTGACCGGCATGGCGGACTTCGGCGCCTTCGTGGAGCTGCTGCCGGGCGTGCGCGGCCTGGTGCACGTGTCCGCGCTGTCGCAGGAGCGCGTGAGCCATCCCAGCGATGTCGTGCGCGAGGGCCAGGAAGTGCAGGTGCGGATCGTGGAGGTCGACGTGCAGCGCAAGCGGATCTCGCTGTCGCTGGTCGGCTGAGCGGCCCGCCGCGCGGGAGGATCGGGATCGGGGACGGCCTAGGCCGTCCCCTTTTCCGTGCGGATGGCGACGATCGCATCGGCCAGCCGGTCGACGGCGTAGTCGACTTCCGCTTCCGTCGTGCCGCGGCCCAGGCTCAACCGGATGGAACTGCGGGCGCGGTCGGGGTCCAGGCCGAGCGCGAGCAGCGCCGCCGAAGGTTTCCCTTCACCGCTGGTGCAGGCCGCGCCGGCGGAGAAGGCCAGCGTCGGCACGGCGCGCATCAGCGCGCCCGACGGCAC
>JAAXVP010000104.1 GCA_013335435.1 Thiobacillus sp.
CTGTGGCGGGTCCACGAAAGCCCGCTCATCACCGTGCCGGTCTACATGGTGTTCGCGCTCGATCGCGACGACGAGCGCCTAGCCGAGGCCGTGCGGCAACTCCGCCGCATGGGGGCCGAGGAGCGGGCGTATGGCTGAGGGCGCGGGCGCCTGGCCGGCCCGCGGCCGTCAATCCTGGCCGCAGTGATCGACCAGTTCCTGCATCTGCTCGATAAATCGATTATGCAGATCCTCGATCTCGCCCAGCCGGGCCAGGGCGAGTCCGGCCTGGCCTGCCTGCTTCAGTTGCAGTAGCTCATCGGCCAGCCGGTGCAGGTCGTCGTGCAGGGTGGCCAAGCGTTCCAGGGCCGGCTGGCCGGCATGGCGGGCACGGCCGACATCGGCCAGCCATGCCCTGAAGTGGCAGGGCGCATGGCTCGGTAGTGCCTGGGGGGGCAGCTCGCCGTGCAGGTGGCGGCCAAGGCTGGCCACCCAGGTACGGTGCTCGATGGCGGCGAACAGTATCGGCAGGTCGTCATGGCTGATGCGCCGGCAGGAGGCCCAGGCCGGGTCGGGGCGCCAGCGCGCGATCCAGCCGGGTATCTCCTCGGCCGGCATGGGCCGGGCGATGGCATAGCCCTGGGCCAGGTCGCAGCCCAGGCGGAGCAGCAGTTCGCCATGGGCAGGGGTCTCCACGCCCTCGGCAAGGGCGTGGCGGTGGAAGGTCCCGGCCAGTTCCAGGACGCTGTGCAGGATGGCCAGGTCGTCGGGATCGTCGAGCATGTCCCGGACGAAGCTCTGGTCGATCTTCAACAGGTTGGCCGGCAGGTGCTTCAGGTAGGTGAGCGTGGCATAGCCGGTGCCGAAGTCGTCCAGGGCAAACCCGACCCCGATGGCCCGGCAGGCCTTGATGACCTCGGAGACACGGGCGAGATCCTCGAGCGCGTTGGTCTCCAGCACCTCGATCTCGAGCTCGTCGTCATGGATGCCGGGATGCCGGGCGAGACACTGGCCGAGCCGGTCGATGAAGTCATGCTGCTGCAGGTGCAGGGCGTCGATATTGACGCTGACCGGCAGGGCCAGGCCGGTGCGGCGCCAGGCGTCGATCTGGGACAGCGCGGTTTCCAGCACCCATTCGCCGACCTCGATGGCCAGGCGGTGGCCCTGGATCACGGGCAGGAACAGCGCCGGCGGCAGCAGGCCGCGTTGCGGGTGCTGCCAGCGGATCAGCGCCTCGGCGCCGATGACCTGGCCCAGCCGCATGTTGACCTTGGGCTGGTAGTAGAGCCGGAACTCGCCGTTCGCCAGGGCCTGGCGGATGCGCTCCAGGCTCTCGTGGTGGCCGCGCACTTCGCGGTCGTGCTCGGCATCGAAGATGCGATAGCGGTTCTTGCCGGTCTGCTTGGCCAGGTACATGGCCTGGTCGGCCTGGCGCAGCAACTGGTCGGCATCCACCCCTTCCGGCTGCGGGAAGAAGGTGACCCCGACGCTGGCGGAGACATGCAGTTCCAGCCCGTCCGTGAGCACGGGCAGGGAGGCGGCGGCCAGCACCCGGTCCAGGATGGGCAGGCAGAAATCCCGGTCGTCCAGGTTGAGCAGGACGGCGACGAACTCGTCGCCGCCCATGCGGGCCAGGGTGTCGCCTTCCCGCAGGGCCTGCTTCATGCGGCCGGCGATCAGGGTCAGCAGCTTGTCGCCGATCTCGTGGCCGTGGTTGTCGTTGACCTGCTTGAAGCCGTCGAGGTCGAGGTAGACCACCGCCAGCAGCTTGTCCTGCCGATGCGCCAGGGCCATGGCCTGGCGCAGGCGGTCGGCCAGCAGGACCCGGTTGGGCAGGCTGGTCAGGTTGTCGTAGTGGGCGATGTGTTCCAGGTGCTTCTGGTGTTCCTTGCGTTCGGAGATGTCGTGGCCGACCCCGAGAACCCCGACCAGGCGGCCGTTCTCGTCGAACATCGGGGTCTTGGTCGTCTCCAGGTATTCATGGTGGCCGTCGTCGGCGAAGGTGACCAGTTCCTCGTTGACCATCGGGCCGCCCTTGTCGATCGCCTTGCGGTCGTTGGCGCGGAAGAAGTCGGCGAGTTCCCGGTCGATGAAGTCGTAATCGGTCTTGCCGACGATGGCGGCCTCGCTGGTGCCGAAGAAGCGTTCGAAGCGCGGATTGCAGGCCAGGTAGACGCCCTCCGGATCCTTGAACCAGACCAGGTCGGGGATGGTCTGGATGAGCGTCTTCAGGAACCGGCGCTGGTTGGCCAGCTCCAGGCTGCGTTGCTTGAGTTCGCCGTCGGCGTTGCCGATCTCCTCGATCATGGCGTTGAAGCGGTCGACCAGGTGGCCGAGCTCGTCGTCGGTGGAGCGCTCGACCCGCACGTCATACTGGCGCGATGCGGTGATGTTGCGCACCGCCTGGTCGAGGTCGGCGATGGGCCGGGTGATCCGGTCGATGAGTTGGTGCGCGATCAGATAGGCGATGGCCATGGCCACCGACATCGCGGCCAGGATCCAGAACAGACGCAGCCATTGCGCCTGCCACATGGGACGAAGATCGACGTGCAGTTCCAGGCTGCCGAGCGTCTCACCCTCCAGGCGGATGGTCTGGTGGATGCGCACGGAGTCGCCGCGCAGGCGCAATTGGGTCGGCTCGACCGCGGCGGCCGGGACCGGCCCGGCCATCTGCTCGGCCGGCCGGGCGACCTCGGCGAGCAGGCTGCCATCCGGGAACCGGAGACTCGCGCTCAGGATGTCCGGGCGCAGCAGCAGTCCCTGGAGCTGTTGGCGGGCGCCGTTGCCGTCCTTGAAGGCGAGATAGGGCTGCATCGACTCGGTGACGATGTTCATCAGGCTGCCCAGGTCGGCGGCCAGCGCGCGCTGCCGGGTCGCGTATTCGTTCGCCGATTCCAGCACGGCGATGATGCCGCAGGCCACCACCAGGATGATGAGGGCGAACCGGGACAGGCGCTGGCGCAGCGTTCCCTTCAACGCCATGGCGGCTCCCGGCCGGCCGCGGCCCGGCTCATCGGATCACCTCGGTGGCGAGGCGCAGCAGTTTGGCGCTGAGGTTCAGGCCGCTGTCGCGCACCGCTGCGAGATTGGCCTCGAAGGTGATCCGGCCCTGGTCCGTGCTCATGTTGAGCATGATGCCCTGGCGTACCGCCCCGGGCCGGTCGGCCACGGTCAGCACCGGCCGGCCGGCCAGGTTGTCGAGGACGCGCGGCAGGTTGCCGATCACCGGGCGGGCGACGAACACCATCTGGCAGCCGTCCAGGCCGTCCACGGTGTTGATCCTGTGCACGGCGATGGCGCGGCCGGAGGCCTCCTTGCCCTGCAACTTGTCGAGTTCCTCGCCAAACGGGTCCGGTCCGTAGACGCACAGGTTGAGGTTGCCGTTCAGCGTGGCGGGCCACTCGGTATAGACGACGAAGTTGTACAGGAAGGCCGCCTTGAGGCGGTACTCGGCCATGTTGTCGGCCAGGGCCGGGCCGCCCCAGCAGAGCAGGGCCAGCAGTGCGCCCAGGAGGCGCATCCGGCGGGGCATGGACGGGTTGCGGCCGTTCGACGTCACGATGGCCTGCAAGGGATGGATGCCGGTGCGGGCATGAGGTTCAGAACCGGTAGTCCACGTTCAGGCGCAGGCTGCGGCCATCCTGCTCGATGCCGGGGATATCCCAGTCGTTGGCGGAGCGGGGGTGCTGGTAGCGCTGGTCGAACAGGTTCTGGATCGCCAGGGAGACCTCCAGGCCACGGGCCAGCTTGTCGGCCACCAGGTTCAGGTTGGACAGCCAGTAGCTGTCCAGCCAGGTGTCGCCCAGGGCGCGGCGCTGGCCCTCGTATCTCAGTTCGTAGCCGAGCCGCAGACCGCCCCAGGGAAGGGGGGCGGAGTAGTTCAGCTTGCCCAGCCAGCGCGGCGAGTTGTCCAGGCGGTTGTCGGCCGCATCGCGGACATCCTGGAAGGACAGGCTGCCGCGCAGGCGGCCGCCGCCGCGCCAGGTCTTGTCGGCCGACAGCTCGATGCCCTTGGCCTGCACGGTGCCGCCGGACTGGTACTGGTTCAACTCTTCGCCATCGACCTCGGTCTTGCCCAGGGTGATGAGGTCGCGCATGGTCCACTTGTAGATCGAGGCGCGCAGGTTGATATCGTTGCCCAGGCGGTGGTCGGCGACCAGTTCCAGGGTGTCGATGGTCTCGCCGCCCAGGTCCGGGTTGTCGGTCTGGTAGCCCGCCTCCTGGTACTTGCTCTCGAAGTCGTTCGGCGCCCGGTGGGCGCGGCCGTACAGGGCCTTCACGACGGTGGCCGGGTCGGCCTGCCAGATCAGGCCGGCGCGCGGGCTGGCCTGGGTGCCGGTGACGTTGTTGCGGTCGATGCGCAGGCCCAGGGTGGAGGTCAGCGTGTCGGTGAGGCGCCACTCGTCCTGGACGTAGACGCCGACCCGGTAGCCCGAGTCCGGGATGGAGACGCTGTACTCCGGGGCCGCCAGGTCGATGATGTCCTGGACGATGCGGGTGTTGTCCTGGTATTCGATGCCGACCATCAGCTTGTGGTGCGCCAGGGCCGTCGACATCAGGCGCAGCTCGCCGCCCCACCAGTCGCTTTGGGCCGGGTAGCTGTACAGGGAGCCGTAGCTGAGTACGCTGGTGTAGCGCTCCTGGCCGACGAACAAACGGGCCATGACCTGCAAGGTGTCGTTGCGCAGCTTGTCCTGGTATTGCCACTGCGCCAGGGTGTAGCGGTCGCCCTGGTACTGGCCGGGCGTCAACGGCGGATCGACACTGCCGACCCCGCTCGGGTTGTACTTGCGGTGGTCGCCGTAGACCAGCTCGACGGCCCAGGGGCCGCGGCCGATCCGGGCGAAGAATTCCTTGTCGCGCTCGCCATCCAGGCCCCGCGCCACGCCCGATATGTCCGGGTCGAGAAAATCGTAGTAGCGGTCCTCGCCCCGTGCGTGCATGCCGGAGCCGGACAGGATCACGTCGAGGCCGTTGTCGAGGCGCTTGCCCCAGCTGACCCGGCCCTCGGTCAGGCGCTGCGGGTCCTGGTAGGCGACGTTCAGCTCGCCGCCGTCGAGGTTCTGGCCCTTGCGGGTGATGATGTTGACCACCCCGAACATGGCGTTCTGGCCGTACACCGCGCCGCCCGGGCCGGGGATGAACTCGATGCGTTCGACCAGGCCGAGGTCGAGCGGCAGGTCGCGGCCGACCGAGCCGGCATCGAAGGTGGCGTCGTTGGTGCGGTTGCCGTCGATCATGATCAGCACGCGGGTGGCGAAGTCGCCCGGCAGGTTGAAGCCGCGCGTGCCGAAGTGGACGTATTGCCGGTCATAGCTGGTGTAGATGCCGGGCAGGCTGCTCAAGGCCTCGGCCAGGGTGCGCCAGCCGAAGGCCTTGATCTCCTCGCGGGTGATCACGCTCACCGCCGCGGCCGCCTCGGACTGCTTCTGCTCGTACTTGGAGGCGCCCACGATGGTGATGCCCATCAGGTTTTCCAGGCTGAGCTCGGCCAGATCCTTTTCCGCGTGGGCCGGGCCGGCTAGGCAGGCGGCCACGAGCAGGGCATGGCCTGAGAGTCGGCGGAGTCGTCGGGTCACTGCAATTCTCCAGTTCTCGGTCTGGTTGTTTATTGTCTGGCCCCGTGCAGGCTGGTGGGGCGCTGCCGGATTCCCTGTGCGAGTCATGCCCACGTGCCGGCCGTTGCACGGCTGTGCCATCGTTATCGGCATCCCCGCCGATTTCTAAAATAACTTCAGGGCGGAATCCTGTCCTCAATAATGTGGGTGGTTTTTACCTATGTTCGCTCTGGCCCGGCGGCCGGGTCGGCCAGGGCGTCAGGCATGAACGGCTGACCGAACGGCACCTGCCATAGCCGCGCCGGCGGCCACTCCGGACTGACCGCTTCGAAGCGGTCGTCGGCACCGGCCTCGCCGGACCCAGCACTCGGTTGCGGCCGCTCAGCAACGCCGCACCGGGTGCCCCGATGCCGGGCTCATACCTCGCGCACCGCCACCCCGGTGACGCCGTCGAAGCCGAGATCGACCAGCTTGTCGAGTTCCGCCTCGGTCTCGACGCCCTCGGCATAGACCTGGATGCCGATGCGGTGGGCGATTTCGCACAGGCCGGACAGGAAGGCCTGGTTGCCGGGGTTCTGGTCGATGCCATGGATGAAGCCGGAATCGACCTTGAGGAAGTCGAGGCCGAGGTCGTAGAGCAGGCCGATCTGGTTGAAGTGGTGGCCGTAGTGCTCCAGGCCCAGGTGGCAGCCGAGCGGCTTGAGGTCGCGCGCCAGGTCGCGCAGGGCGGCCAGGCGGCGCAGGCCGCCGGTTTCCGGTACTTCCAGCCAGAGCCGGTGACGACCCTCCGGATGTTGTTCGAGCAGGGCCATCATCTGGCGCCGGAATTCGGTATCGGCGATGGAGCGTGCCGACAGGTTGACCCAGAGGCCGCCCAGGCCGGTGTCGGCGTCGAGTTCGTCGAGCGCCAGGGCGAGCGCGGCGAGGTCGAGTTCCTGGACCAGGCCGAGGCGTTCGGCCAGGGGCAGGAAGCGGGCGGCCGGCAGCCATTCGCCGTCCTCGCGCACCTTGATGCGCAACGGGCATTCCCGGTGCGTGGTCGGGTCGCTGTTGATGTGGATGGAATGGTGCACCAGCTTGAGGGCGTGGCTGTCGTGCAGGGCGTAGCGCAGGGCGCTGCGCCATTCGGCGGCCGTGGCGGGTAACTCGGGCTCGTCGTCGACGGCGGCCTGGCAGACCTTGTTGCCGCCGGACGACTGCGCCCAGGCGACGGCGGCGTCGACGCGGGCGAGCAGCCGGGTCGGCTTCTCGCCGCGCATGAAGTCGCCGTAGCCGATGTCGACTTCGGCGTTGCGCTCGACCATGGGCTCGACCGCCTCGACCAGCCTGGCCATGAGGTCGTCCATCAATCCGGCGCTGTCGCAGCCGGCCGGCATGAGGAGGCCGAAGTCCGCGCCGGTCAGGCGCCCGGCATAGGTGCCGACGCAATAGGGCGCCAGCTCGCCGATGGCGCGGCCGACCCGGCGCAGGAGATCGTCGGCGATCTCGCGCCCCTGTTCGCGGTTGATGCGGTCGAGGTGCGGGATGCGGATGATGGCCAGGGCCCCGAACAGGCTGTCCTCGGCCTCCAGGGCATGGTCCAGGCTGGCCAGGAAGAAGGTGCGGTTGGCCAGCCCGGTGAGCGGGTCGTAGTTGGCATCCCGGCGCAGGCTTTCGTAGCGCAGGGCGTCGTCCTCGAACTGCTGGCGCAGCCGGCTCACGGTGTCGTTCATGGCGGCGGCGAGCTGTTTCATCTCCGGCACGTCGGGTTCCGGAATGGTGATGAAGCGGTGCTCGGTGATCGCCCGGGCCTGGTCGATGACCGCCTCCAGCGGTCGGCGGATGCGCCGCAGCACCAGGCTGACCAGGACGCCGCCGAGCAGGCCGGCCGCGAACACGGAGGCGGTCATGGTCATGGCGGTGCGCCAGAGCGAGCGATAGGCGAACTGGCTGCGGCTCATCAGGGTGATGCTGCCGAGCGGCGTCCAGCCGCCGCTGATCTGGGCCGTGCCGGGGAAGGAGCGGATCGGCAGGAGGTCGACGAACCAGGCCGGCGCGCCGGCGTCGGTGTCCATGCTGACGTGGTCGACCAGGACCTTGCCGATCGGGTCGGTGACCCGGACCAGCTCGTAATGGCCGCTGTTGAACAGCGCGGTGGCGGCGACCACGACGTCGTTGGCATCGGTATCCGAACGGCTCAGGGCCAGGGCCAGGGCGACCGCGTTGTCGCGGTTCTTCATCGCCAGTTCCTTTTCCAGGTAGCCGCGCGCGTTCAGGAGTGAGGCGAACAGGCTGGCGAAGAGGGCGAGCAGGGCGCTCACGAGGATGGACAACCAGAGTTGGCGGTACATGGACATGGCGCGACTCCTAATCGAAACCTTCGGTCCGGGCGCGCAGCAGGACGTCTTCCCATAGGGGCAGACGGCCGTCGCCGGAGGCATCGGGCAGTTCCTGGATGTTGCCCCAGGCGCCGATGCCGTTGAAACTGAAAACCGGCCGCAGGTCGGTACGTTGCGAGGCCGGCACAATCTCGGTCTCGCGGTTGTCGAGCAGGACCGGCTCGCGGTCGAGCTGCTCGAAATAGGCCAGCACCATGTGCACCGGATCGCCGGTGTTGCGCGTCCGGACGTAAACCAGGCGCAGGTGTTCGGCCGGAACGTTCATGGCCAGCAGGGTGAAGTATTTGGCGATGACGAAGTCCTCGCTGTCGCCCATGCCCTTGCCGAGCACTTCGCCCAGGCTGGCCCAGTAGTCGGCCCGGCCCCAGATGCGCTGGTCGCTGCTCAGCAGCAGGCGGCGGTTGAAGAAGTCGTTGGCGAGGGCGAGTTTGTCGGTCGTCCCGGCGGCCGCCGCGCGGTCGACCATCTGGCGCCAGTCGGCATAGGCCTGTTCGCCTTTCCGGCCGTATTTCTGTTTCACGAAGGCGGCCAGCTTGTCGGTTCGCGCGGCCGCGGCGACGGCCGGCCCGACCGGGCTGTCGCCGCGCCAGTTGGCCATGAAGGCGAGCACCTTGTTGGCGTTGAGCTGGCCCGGTATGTACATTGCGATCTCGCCGGTGGGGTCGTACAGGTAGGCCGTGGGAAAGAAGTCCACCGGGCCGACCTGACGGTGCGGGCTGTTCGGATCGCGGCGCTTGCCGCCGGCGATGACGCGGAGACCGGAGTCGAACTTGGCCGCGGCGGCACGGAGCGCGTCCGGGCTGTCGTAATCGAGGCCGATGCTGAGGACGGTGAGGTCGGGACGCCTGTCCAGGTTGTTCAGGGCCGGTATCTCGATCTTGCACAAGGGGCACCAGGGCGCCCAGAAGGACACCAGCACCCATTGGCCGCGAAAATCGGCCAAGCGGATCACATTGCCGTCGAGGTCGTTGAAGGCGAAGGGAATCGTCTTGCCGGTGAGGCCGGGCGCGACAAGCGGGAAGAATATCAGCCCGGTGGCGAGGGAGATGACGGCAAGGACACGCGATATCGCAGGTTGGGGCCTCACGATGTTTCCTGAGCGGGCTTTTTCTGGATCATATGCCACGCCGGAGAAGTTACAACGTCAGATGAATCTCGCCACGAAGGCGCCGACGCAATCCTGGGGCAATCCGAGCCAGGCCCGGTGGCCGTTGCCGGGCACCACGGCGATGGCCTCGCCGGCGGCGTTTTCGATCCGCTCGATTACGCATTCCCGGACCCCGGCCGGCAGGATCACCTCGACGCGGTCGCCGAGGCTGAGCTTGTTCTTGGCCACGAACTCGACCCGGCCGCGGTCGCCGTCCCAGGCGACCAGGTCGCCGACGTACAGGCTGCGGCCGGATTCCGAATGGCCGCGCAGGTAGGTCTGGTATTCGGCCGGGGTGTGGCGCCGGTAGAAGCCGTCGGTATAGCCCCGGTTGGCCAGGCCTTCGAGCCGGCCGAGCAAGGCGGGATCGAGCGGCCGGCCGGCGCCGGCGTCGTCGATGGCGGCGCGGTAGGCCTGGCAGGCCCGGGCGACGTAGTAGGGCGACTTGGTGCGGCCCTCGATCTTGAGCGAATCGACGCCGATCTCGACCAGGCGTCCGACGTGCTCGATGGCACGCAGGTCCTTCGAGTTGAGTATGTAGGTGCCGTGCTCGTCCTCCTCCATGGGCATGTAGCTGCCCTGGCGGCGTTCGTTCTCCTCCAGCAGCCAGACGTCGCCGGCGGCGTCTTGCCGGGCCGGGTTGAGCTTGTATTCCCAGCGGCAGGAATTGGTGCAGCTGCCCTGGTTGGGGTCGCGGTGGTTGAAGTAGCCGGACAGCAGGCAGCGGCCGGAATAGGCCACGCACAGGGCGCCGTGGACGAACACCTCGAGCTCCATGTCCGGGCAGTCCTGCCGGATGGCGGCGATTTCGTCCAGGGACAGCTCGCGCGACAGGATCACCCGGCGGATTCCGGCCCGTTGCCAGAAACGCACCGCCGCCGAGTTCACCGTGTTGGCCTGGACCGAGAGGTGGATGGCCATGTCCGGCCAGGCCTCGCGCACCAACATGATCAGGCCGGGGTCGGACATGATCAGGGCATCCGGGCCGAGCGCCAGCACCGGCGCCATGTCTTTCAGGTAGGTCTTCAGCTTGGCCGTGTGCGGGTAGATGTTGGAGACCAGGTAGAACGGATGGCCGTTGGCGTGGCTCCGGCGGATGCCCTCGGCCAGCACGTCGAGGTCGCCGAAGTCGTTGTTGCGCACGCGCAGGGAATAGCGCGGCTGGCCGGCGTAGACCGCCGTGGCGCCGTAGGCGAAGGCGGTGTCGAGCATGGCCAGGGTGCCGGCCGGGGCGAGCAGTTCAGGTATGTTCATCGAGTCGTCAGAGTGAAAACACGCCGCAGGCGCAGCCAGCCGTCTTCCCCCGCGCGGGGGAAGGGTACGGGGGAATGCCGTCCATGGCGTAAGCCATCGTTTGCACCGGCGGGGGCGGCGTGCGTGCCATGAACGGTCAAGTCAGTGGATGACCAGGACATCGCAGCGGGCCTCGGCCAGCACGTGTTTGGTCACGCTGCCGAGCAGCAGTTCCTCGCCGGCATGGCGGCCGTGCTTGCCGACCACGATGAGGTCGGGTGCCTGCAGTTCTTCCTGTTCCAGCAC